>JBEELY010000314.1:0-3376 GCA_041167925.1 Pseudomonadota bacterium
GGCACCCTGCTGCGTACCTGCGCTGCGGCGGGTATTGATACGTTGGTGACCTTGCCCGGAACCGCCTTTTGCTGGGCTCCCAAGGTACTGCGCTCGGCCATGGGGGCGCATTTTGAGCTTGCCATTCATGAAAGCGTCGCCTGGTCCGAGGTGCTGCTTCGATGGGCCGGGCTGGGGCCTGTGATCGGTACGCGGGTGCCGCCTGCGGACAGTCTCTATGACACGCGCTTGCTCGCCCCAACGCTCTGGGTCATGGGCAACGAGGGGGAGGGCCTGGCTGCCCAGACCAGCGCCGGGGTCACGCAATGGATCAGCATTCCACAGACCGATCGGGTGGAGTCACTCAATGTCGCCGCCGCAGCCGCGGTCTGCCTCTTCGAGCAGCGCCGGCAGCGGCTGCTGTCGTCCTTGCACCCCTGAGCGCTTTGAAGTCCTTCAGGATTTTGGAGCACTCAACTCAGAATTGAATCGGCCGAGTGACGGACTCAGTCCAGCTCAAGCCGCGTCAGGATCGTGGTCGCAATTTCCTCGATCGACTTGGTCGTGGAGGACAGCCAGGGAATGCCTTCACGCTTCATCATGTCCTCCGCCTGGTTGATCTCTGCGCGGCAGGTTTCCAGAGATGCATAGCGGCTGCCAGGGCGACGCTCATTTCTCACCTCGGAAAGACGTTCGGGCGCGATGGTCAGACCGAAGAGCTTGTCGCGGTAGGTATAGAGCACCGAGGGCAGGCGCCCCCGGTCGAAGTCTTCCGGAATCAGCGGATAGTTTGCGGCCTTGATGCCATGCTGCACCGCCAGATACAGGCTGGTTGGTGTTTTGCCTGAGCGCGATACGCCCACCAGAATGACATGGGCCTGATCGAGTTCCTTGTGCATCTGACCATCGTCATGGGCCATCGAAAAATGAATCGCTTCGATGCGCTGCTTGTAGCGTTCGGATTCGGCTACCGAATGAAAGCGCCCGATGGTGTGCGTGGATTTCACCCCGAACTCGGCCTCCAATGGCCCGACGAACCCGGCGATCAGGTCAAGATAGAGCGCATCGGCTTTCATCACGATCGCGTTGATCGCCGTATCGACGAGCGTTGAAAACACGATCGAGCGCTTGCCATCGGCCTCGGCCTGGCGTTGGATGCGGGCTACGGCTTCATGGGCCTTCTCGGTCGAATCGATAAAGGGCAGGCGAACCTGACGCAGGTTCAGGCCTTCAAACTGGGACAGCACCGAATGGCCGAAGGTCTCGGCGGTGATTCCGGTACCGTCGGACACGAAAAACACCGTCCGGTCGGCGGGAGGATGCTTGGAATCGGGCATGGATGTCAGGGCCGGGCAAGGCAAGCCAGTAGAATGGACTGCAATGATGCCTGCATCTGCGCGCCATGCGCTGCGCGATCGGGCAAAGGCTTTCCAACTCTCGCAGGACTTGTCATGAACGCTTTCGACGGACGCTATGTCGTTCCGTTCGAGGACTTGCGCATGACCGATGTTGAATCGGTTGGCGGCAAGAACGCCTCGCTCGGAGAAATGATCAGCCAGCTGTCCCATCTCGGAGTCAGGGTGCCTGGGGGCTTTGCCACCACATCGCAGGCTTTTCGCGATTTTCTTGACGAAAACCAGCTCACCACCCGGATTCGGGCGGCCTTGGATGCCCTGGATGTCGAGGATGTGAAGGCACTGGCCCAGTGCGGCGCCAGCATCCGTCAGTGGGTGATCGATGCCCCCTTGCCGCAGCGACTAGAAAGAGAAATAAGAGAGCATTACCAAACGCTTATCGAATCTTCTTCGAGTGAAATCTCGGTTGCAGTCCGCTCCAGTGCCACCGCTGAAGACCTTCCGGACGCCTCCTTCGCAGGCCAGCAGGAAACCTATCTGAATGTGGTGGGCATTGATGCAGTGCTCGATCGCATCAAGCATGTGTTCGCCTCGCTTTACAACGACCGGGCCATCTCCTACCGGGTGCACAAGGGCTTTGCGCATGCCGATGTGGCGCTCTCGGCGGGCATCCAGCGCATGGTGCGTAGTGATCTGGGCGCCTCGGGAGTGATGTTCACCATCGATACCGAATCGGGTTTTTCTGATGCGGTTTTTGTCACGGCGGCCTGGGGCCTGGGCGAGACCGTGGTGCAGGGCGCGGTGAATCCGGACGAGTTCTATGTACACAAGCCCATGCTGGCAGCGGGCAAGTTTCCAATCATCCGGCGTCAGATGGGCTCCAAGCTCATCAAGATGGAGTTCGATCCTTCTGCGGCGGTGGGTGGTGTGGCGGTTGCAGGACGCGCCGTGCGGACGGTCGATACCCCGGTGGAGGCGCGTAGTCGGTTTGCCTTGAGCGATGAAGATGTCATCGAACTCGCGCGCTATGGCACCACCATCGAGAAGCACTATGGACGCCCCATGGATGTGGAGTGGGGCAAGGACGGGCGCGACGGGCAGATCTACATCCTTCAGGCACGGCCAGAAACCGTCAAATCGCAATCGGTGGATGGCAAGCAACTGAAATTTAGGCTCAAGGGCAGCTCTGATGTTCTGGCCAGCGGCCGTGCCATCGGTCAGAAAATCGGTGCCGGCCCGGTCAGGGTGGTGGGCGACGCCTCTGAGATGGAGCGCGTGCAGCCCGGTGATGTGCTGGTCACCGACATGACCGACCCAAACTGGGAACCTGTCATGAAGCGGGCCTCGGCCATCGTCACCAACCGGGGCGGGCGAACCTGCCATGCGGCAATTATTGCTCGAGAGCTGGGCATTCCTGCGGTGGTGGGCTGTGGAGATGCCACCGATCGCCTGAGCACAGGGGCGCTGGTGACCGTGTCTTGCGCGCAGGGCGATACCGGCTACATCTATGACGGCATGCTTGAAACCGAGGTGACCGAGCAGAGCACCAGCGCACTGCCCGAGATGCCGGTGAAGATCATGATGAATGTAGGCAATCCGCAGCTGGCCTTTGAGTTCGCTCAGTTGCCAAATCAGGGCGTCGGCCTTGCGCGGCTCGAGTTCATCATCAACAACAACATCGGCGTGCATCCCAAGGCGATCCTGGACTATCCGGCCGTCGACCCCGACCTCAAGAAAGCCGTCGAGAGCATCGCTCGTGGGCACAGCAGCCCGCGCAGCTTTTACGTCGACAAGCTGGCCGAAGGGGTGGCCACCATCGCGGCAGCCTTCTGGCCCAGGCCGGTGATCGTGCGGCTGTCTGACTTCAAGTCCAACGAATATCGCAAGCTGATCGGCGGCTCGCGCTACGAGCCCGAAGAAGAAAACCCCATGCTGGGTTTCCGCGGTGCCTCACGCTATGTCTCGGAAGGCTTCGCCGAGTGCTTTGAGATGGAGTGCCGGGCTTTGCGCAAGGTGCGCGAGACCATGGGCCTGACCAATGT
>JBEELY010000352.1:0-2714 GCA_041167925.1 Pseudomonadota bacterium
CTGATCGAGTTCATCGAACACAGCCTGTTCGGACTCATCAATCAGATCACCTCAGAACACCCGCAAGGCACCAGACAAGCGGCGCTCATCCTTCAGATGTTGCTCGGATTTGCCGAGCGCAATCCCGGCATGACCCGGGTGCTCATTGGCGATGCCCTGGTCAACGAGCATGCCCGATTGCAGCAAAGGATCAATCAGGCGCTCGACCGCCTGGAGATGTCGCTCAAGCAGTGTTTCCGGGTGGCGGTTTCGCAGGGCCTCTTGCCCCCATCGGAAGATCCTGCAGTGCGGGCCGACCTGGCCATGGGCTGGGTGCTCGGGCGCTGGGTGCGCTATGCCAAGGGCGGATTCGCGCGCAAGCCCCAGGAGGGAAGCGCCGCAGCGATTGCGCGACTTGCCGGTCAGTAACGTACTGACGTGTTGCTCGTCGCTCGGTAGCGCGCCTCGGGCTTCAGAGGCGGCTCTGCGGGCCACACACCGTGCAATGCGGATCTCGGGGCACCTTCATACGGGTGATCTCGAGGGTGCGCGCATCGACCAGCAGCAGTGAACCGACGCAGGGCGTGCCGAAGCCGCCCGCGATCTTGAGGGCTTCGGCCGCCTGGAGGGTGCCGATGATGCCGGTGAGCGGTGCAAAGACGCCCATGGTGGCGCACTGCACCGGATCGGGGAGATCGGTATCCGGAAAGAGGCAGTGATAGCAGGGTGAGTGATCCTGGCGCGGATCAAACACGGCCAGTTGGCCATCAAACCGGATGGCAGCCCCTGACACCAGAGGCACGCCGGCCTTCACGCAGGCGCGATTGACGGCATGCCGGGTTTCGAAGTTGTCGCAGCAATCGAGCACCACGGTGGCCTGTGCCACCGCAGCTTCGAGCGCGCCGTCGGTGAGCCGGGCCTCGATGGCCAGCACGTCGACATCCGGGTTGAGTTCTCGCAGGGCAACCTTGCCTGATCGCGCCTTGGGCCATCCGATCCGCGGTGGCGTGTGCAGAATCTGCCGCTGCAGGTTAGTGAGATCGACCGTGTCACCGTCGGCCAGCACCAGCCTGCCGACACCCGCCGCAGCAAGATACAACGCAGCCGGAGAACCCAGTCCTCCCGCACCGACAACCAGGACGCTTGCGGATCGAAGCCGCTCCTGGCCTTCGATCCCGATTTCGTCAAGCAGGATGTGCCGGCTGTAACGCAGCAGTTCCTGGTCGTTCACGTTGACTCGCTGTGATCGTTGGGACGCTGCGTGGTCTCAGACCGATCGGGTGTTCAGCGGCTGCCCGCCGGCGCTTCGGTCGCCGATGCCGCAGGGGTCTCCGGTTTGCGCGCCACCTGCACCGGCAAGCCCTTGAGGTGGTTGAGAGCCTGCTGCAGTTGGTAGTCCTCAGCTGATCCGAACTCGATGGGCTTGCGATCGCGCAGACGCTCGTTCACCTGACCTTCAGTCGCAGTGCGCTGAGGGCTGCGTAGCTCCTCGCCGCCCTTGCCGTCACTCAGGTGACGATTGAGGTCGGCCTCGCGCACTCGGAAGGCCGAGAGGTCGCCCTCCGGGGTCTCCTCGACGACGAAGTCGGGGGTGATGCCCTTGGCCTGGATGGAGCGGCCCAGCGGTGTGTAGTAACGTGCCGTGGTGAGCTTGATGGCCGTGTTGTTGGTCAGCGGCAGAATCGACTGCACCGACCCCTTGCCGAAGGTCTGGGTGCCGATGATGGTGGCGCGCTTGTGGTCCTGCAGGGCGCCTGCCACGATTTCGGAGGCGGATGCGGAACCGCCATTGACCAGAACCACCATGGGAATGTTGCGTGTCCAGGCCGGCAGCTTGGCAAGGACATCTTCGCGTCCGCCGCGCAGATAGTCTTCCGGGGCGGCCAGGTATTTGCGCTTGGCATCTTCGGTACGACCGTCGGTGGAGACCACCAAAGTGCGTGCCGGCAGGAAGGCGGCCGAGACACCGACGGCACCATGGAGCAAACCACCCGGGTCATTGCGCAGATCGAGCACCAGCCCGGTGAGCGGACCCTGGCGGTCAAGGTTGCCCAAGTGCCGTGCCATGTTGTCGACGGTCATTTCCTGGAACTGGGTGAGGCGGACATAACCGAAGCCGGGCTCGACCAGACGCGAGCGCACCGACTGCACGCGAATGACATCGCGTACCAGCGTGACCACGATGGGCTTGTTTTCGCCCTTGCGCGACAAGGTCAGCGTGATCGAGGTCTTGGGCTTGCCTCGCATGAGCTTGACTGCGTCATTGAGCGGCAGCCCCTTGGTAGGCTTTTCGTCGATCTTGACAATGAGATCGCCGGCCTTAACGCCAGCCCGGAAGGCGGGCGTATCTTCGATGGGCGAAATGACCTTGATGAAGCCATCTTCGGTGCCGACCTCAATGCCCAGGCCGCCAAACTCGCCCTGAGTGCCAACCTGAAGCTCCTTGAAGGCCTCGGCGTCAAGAAAGGCGGAATGCGGGTCGAGGCCCGTGACCATGCCGCTGATGGCTTCGTTGATCAGCTTCTTGTCTTCAACCGGCTCAACATAGAAGGCCTTGATGGCGCCAAAGACGTCGCTGAGCTGTCGGAGTTCGTCGAGTGGCAGGCTGGGCCGTGCATCGCGCTGTGCAACCGCGGTGACACCCAGACTGACCAGCACCCCGGCGATCAGACCGGCAGTGACGAGCGCGAGGGGTTTGAGCATGGATTTCATGCGCTGATCATACGCAGGTTTGA
>JBEELY010000420.1:0-6222 GCA_041167925.1 Pseudomonadota bacterium
GGTGCCGGTGGCGACCCGTCCGGCCTGATCACCCGTGCCGTGCGCGAAGGCGACGAGTGGGTCATCAATGGCCGCAAGATCTGGATCAGCAATGTCGAGCGCGCTGACTTTCTCATCGTGATGGCCCGCACCGACGGCCAAAAGGGCGAGCGCGGCGGCATCAGCGCCTTCATCGTCGACAAGGGCACCAAGGGCTTCGAGATTGCCCGGCGCATCAACATGTTGGGCGGCGTCTATACCTACGAGGTCACCTTCGAGGACTGCCGCATTCCCGCAGGCCAGCTGCTCGGCAAGGAAGGCGAAGGCTTTGCGCCCATGCAGTCGCGCCTGGGTGCACGGCGCGTGCAGATGGCGGCCTGGTGCGTCGGCCGGGCCCAGCGGGCGCTCGACATGATGTGCGAGTACGCGCCGCAGCGAAAAACCTTTGGCGCCTATCTGTCCGACCGGCAGGCCATTCAGTGGTGGATCGCCGATGCGGCCACCCGCATCCATGCCTGCCGCCTCATGACCTATGAAGCCGCCTGGCGCCTGGACCGCAACATGGAGGCCCGCACACAGGTCGCCATGATCAAGGCCTATGCCACCGAGATGGCCTGGGAGGTGATCGACCGGGCCATGCAGACCTTCGGCGCCATGGGTATGACCAAGGAGCTGCCCCTGCAGCAAATGGCCAATGAGTCGCGCCTGATGCGTGTCTATGAAGGCCCGACCGAAGTGCACAAGTGGGTGATTGCCCGAAACACCCTGGCCGGCCGGGGCTGAGCCGGCGATCAGGCTTCGGCCTCGGTCCCTTTCAGGGCACGAGGCCGGGGCCAATCAGAAGGGCACGGTGCCTCTGATGGTGATGCGGTTCAGGTTGCGGACCGCCTCGCCATAGTCATGCACGGCATAGTGCATGGTGCAGCGGTTGTCCCACATCACCACATCCCCCGGCTGCCACATGTGCCTCACTGTGCGATCGGGCGAGGGCGAGTGCTCATAGAGGAAGTCAAGCAGGGGCTGGCTCTCGGCTTCGGTCATGCCTTCGAGATGCGGCACGGTATCGCCCGGATGGCCAATGAACAGGGCCTTGCGTCCGGTCTCCGGATGGGTGCGCACCACCGGATGAAACGCGCTGGGCGGCTCACCGGTGGTCCCGGTCTTGCGCGCGATGCGGGTGCCTGTGAACTTCGCGCGCACCCCCTCCAGTAGCCGCTTCATGCCTTCTGACAGGGACTCGTAGGCCAGATACTGGTTGCACCACATGGTGTCGCCCCCAGCCTCAGGCAGCTGCTGCGCTGCCAGGATCGTGAGTGCATGCGGCGCCGGAATGAAGGTGGAGTCGTAGTGCCAGTTTTCAGTGATGGCATTGGCTTTGCCCGGATTGGTGAGCTGCAGCAGTCCGGGGTGGCCCTCAACATAGCTGAGCATGGGCGTGACGGCGACCTCGCCCCACTGCCGTGCAAACGCGAAGTGGTCTTCGGGCTGAAGAAACTGCCCCGGAAAGACCAGCATGCAGTGCTGCAGGAAGGCTGCCTTGATCTGCCCGAAGGTATCGGCGTCGAGGGCGCCGAGCTTCACGCCTTCAATGCGCGCGCCGATGCTGGGCGTGAGGGGACGAATCTTCATGTCATCTCCAGGGCGATCTTGCCGATTTGCGCATCGCTCATCAGGTGCTGTGCGGCCTGCGCTGCCTGAGACAGTGCAAAACTGCGGTCGACCACCGGCGTGATCTCGCCGGCCTCGATCGGGTCGAGCAGATCACGCGCACAGGCCTGCACGCAAGCGATCGTGTCTTCGGGCGTGCGGGTGCGAAAGGTGACGCCGATGACGCTGATGCGCCGCAGTGCAAGAAAGTCCAGATCGATGCTCGCCGCCTTGCCACCGAGCCGGCCGATGTTCACCAGACGGCCCTCCAGGGCCATGACCTTGAGGTTGTCCTCGAACACCGAGGCACCGATGCAGTCGGCCAGAACATCCACCCCGCGGCCGTGGGTGACCGCCATGACCGCGTCAATCCAGGAGGGCTTGCCGCCCACCACCGGATGTGTGATGCCCAGCGGCACGAGCGCACGCAACTTGTCTGCAGAGCGCGAGGTGGCAATGATGGTGCTTGCACCCGCCCAGCGGGCGATCTGGATGCCGGCCATGCCCACGCCCGATGAGGCGGCATTGATGAGCGCGGTCTGACCGGCGCGCAGTTGCCCGTGCGTGATCAGCGCATCGTGCGCGGTGGTAAACGAGTTTGGAAAACAGGCGCCCTGGGCCCAGGACAGACGGGCCGGTTTGCGCATGACGAGTCGTGCGTCGACTCGGGCATAGCCTGCATGCATGGCCGATCCGCGGGCGATCACGGCATCGCCTTCTTTCAGGCCCTCAACGCCCGGCCCGAGGGCGGCGATCTCGCCGGCGCACTCGATGCCCATGATGCGCGGCGTGCCGGCACGGAATGCGGCCAGCCCGACCTGTTCGCCCCGGTTCAGACCAGCGGCCCGAATACGGATCAGAACTTCGCCCGGGCCCGCCTGGGGTACGGGCATCTCGCGCAATTCAATGAATGCGCCTTCGGGGCCCGGAACGGCCACGGCAGCCAGCATGGTGTTCATGGTCCCAAAGGGTATCAGCAGGCCTCGGGGCCCGCCGGTCCGGGTTTCAAAAACTTCCGCTGGCCCTGGCCTGAGCAGCGCCGCGATGGTGGCCCAACGCAATCCGCGCTAGGATGGACCGCAAAAGAGATTCCAGGAGACACCGTGCTCGAGGTACGGGGCTTGTCCATCGCCTTCGCATCGCCTGCCGGCTTTACGCCGGTCACGCGCGACGTGAGTTTTTCCATTGCCCCCGGCGAGCGCCTGGGCGTGGTGGGCGAAAGCGGCTGCGGCAAGTCGGTCACGGGTCTGTCCATTCTCGGTCTGCTGCCGCGCCGCCACAGCCGGGTGCAGGGCGAGATCCTCTTTGATGGCCAGGACCTCAACCGTATGAGCCCGGATCAGATGCGGGCCGTGCGCGGCCGCAAGATCGGCATGATCTTCCAGGAACCCATGACCGCGCTCGATCCGGTCTTCACCATTGGCGAACAGATCGGCGAGGCCTATCGACAGCATTTTCCGGTGAGTCGCGCGCAGGCCCGCGAGCGGGTCATCGAGTCTCTGGCGCGCGTGGGCATTCCCCTGCCGGCACGTCGCCACGACGAGTACCCGCACCAGCTTTCGGGCGGCATGCGCCAGCGGGTCATGATCGCGATGGCCCTCATTTGCGAACCCCGCCTGCTGATTGCGGATGAGCCCACCACGGCGCTCGACGTAACGGTGCAGGCGCAGATCACCGATCTGCTGCTTGAGCTGAGCAGCACCCAGGGGACGGCTCTGATGTTCATCACGCACGACCTGGGCGTGGTGGCCGAGGTCTGTACCCGCATGGTCACCATGTATGCCGGCGAAGTGGTTGAAGACGCTCCGACCGACGAGGCCCTGATGCGTCCGCGCCATCCCTATACCTCGGGCCTCTTGCGATCCTTGCCGCGACTCGCTCAGCGCAAGGCCGTGCTGCCTTCCATTCCGGGCCGTGTGCCCCTGCCCAGCGAGATGCCCGCCGGATGCCGCTTTCGCGCCCGCTGTCCGCATGCAGCTGCGGGCTGTGATGGCGAGCAGGTGCTGGCGGACATTGCTGCGGGGCGCAGCGTACGCTGCTCGCGGGCGGCCGAACTGCAACTGCCGGGGGCGGTGGCATGAGCAGCCCCCTGCAGGCCTGCGCGGCCCCGCCCCTACCTCCGCTGCTGCAGGTCCAGGACCTCAAGATCCACTTCGCGACCCGCGAGCAGGGCGTCACGGTGAAGGCCGTCGATGGCGTGAGCTTTGACGTGCAGGCCGGCGAGACCTTCGGCGTGATTGGCGAGTCGGGCTCGGGCAAGACCACGATCGGGCGCGCCCTGGTGAGTCTGCTCAAACCCACGGCCGGCACCTTGCTGCATGAGGGTCAGAATCTGGCCGCCCTGAGCGCGTCCCGCCTGCGCGAAGCCCGTCGGGCCTATCAGATCGTGTTTCAGGATCCGAGCGCTGCACTCAATCCGCGGCAGACGATTCTGGACAGCGTGTGCGAGCCTCTCGAGATTCAGGGTGGCCTGTCGCGTGATGAACGCGAGTCCCGGGCCATCGAGGCGCTGGGGCGCGTGGGCATTGCATCGGAGTACGCCCGCCGTTATCCCCACATGCTCTCGGGCGGGCAGAAGCAGCGCGTGAACATTGCCCGCGTGCTCACCCTGCGTCCGAAACTCATTGTTTGCGACGAGGTGGTGGCCGCGCTTGATGTGTCGATCCGGGGCGATGTGCTCAACCTGTTTGCCGAGCTGCAGCGCGATTTCGGTCTGACTTACGTGTTCATCACGCACGACCTGTCGGTGGTGGCTCATGTGAGCGACCGGGTCGCAGTGACCTATCTGGGCCGCTTCGTGGAGCTCGGCCCCACCGAGGCCATCAACGACGTGCCGCTGCATCCCTATACGCGGGCGCTGATGTCGGCCGAGCCGATGGCACTGCCTTCGCATCTGCGCACGACGCAGCGCATCGTGCTCGAAGGCGAGATTCCCAGTCCTATCGATCCACCCTCGGGTTGCCGCTTTCGCACGCGCTGCCGTCATGCACAGGCCGAATGCGCCAGTCGCGAGCCCGAGTGGCGCGAGCTTCGACCTGGTCACTTCGTGGCCTGCCACTTCGCCACGCCCGAGGGGCCGCCCTGAACGCTGACCACCCCGCCGCCGCCCCGAACGGATTGAAATCCACCCACCCGAATCACCCTGTGCCCAACCCCCGGAGATCTCGATGAACGATTCCCCCCCCACCCTGGAACTGAATGGCGCGACCCTGTCGCGTCGGGCCTGGCTCGAACTCGTGGCCGGTGCTGGTGGCGCCACACTGGCGGCAGGGCCCTTGTCAGCCCTGGCTCAGGGGGCGCCCAAGCGGGGCGGTGTGCTCAAGGTGTCGGGCACGGCCAATCCCTCGAGTCTGGATCCGGCCACCGGCGGCGCGGGATCTGACCACACCTATCTCTGGACGCTGTTCGACACCCTGGTCGAGTGGGACTACGCCACCCTCAAACCGATTCCCGGCATGGCCACCTGGACCTACCCTGATCCGAAGACCCTGGTGCTGACCCTGAAGCCAGGCATCACCTTTCATGACGGCACGCCCTGCGATGCTCAGGCGGTCAAGTTCAATCTCGACCGAGGACGTACCGAGCAGCGTTCCAACATCAAGGCCGATCTGTCGTCGATCGCATCGGTCGAGGTAACCGGGCCCTTGCAGGTCAAGGTCAATCTCTCCCGCCCCGATTCGGCACTGCCCGCCATTCTCTCGGACCGGGCCGGCATGATGGTCTCGCCGACCGCGGCCAAGGCTCTGGGCAATGAACACGACCGCAAGCCGGTGGGTGCCGGCCCCTGGAAGTTCGTGAGCTGGGCTGACAACCAGAAGATCGTGGTCAGCCGTTACGACAAGTACTGGCGCACGGATCGCGGCTTTCTTGATGGCATCGAGTTTTCCATCATCACCGAACTGGCCACCGGACTGCGTTCGGTGGTGGCCGGTCAGAACGACATGGCCTATGGCCTGCCCCCGCGCCTGAAGCCCATCATCGACAAGGCCAAGGATCTGGAGCTGGTCACCGGGCCCACGCTCTATTGCCTGCAGCTCTACATCAATCTGGCCAAGAAGCACCTGGACAACGTGAAGGTGCGTCAGGCCATCAACTTCGCACTGGATCGCGACTCCTTCGTGAAGGTCGCGCTTTCGGGAATGGGTGAGACCGCGGCCATGCAGCTGCCCAAGTCGCATTGGGCCTACGAACCCGCACTGGCCAACCTCTATCCGCATGATCCGGCCAAGGCCCGGGCCTTGCTGCAGGAGGCGGGCCTGGGCAGCGGCTTTGAGCTCACCGTGGGCAACTACACCGACCAGGACTCCGTGCGCCGTGGCGAGATCATCCAGGAGCAGCTCGGCAAGGTCGGCATCAAGCTCAACTTCATCCGAGGCTCCATTCCCGAGATCAGCGGGCAGTTCTTTGGCAACGAGAAGAAATTCGATCTGCTGCTGTCAGCCTGGACCGGCCGCCCTGACCCGGCCATGACCTATGGCCTCATGTACGCCAAGGATGCCTACTTCAATGCCGGCCGGGTGGAGGTCTCGGCCGAGCTGCAGCAACTGCTGCAGGACAGCCGTGCGAGTGAAAACCTCGAGGTGCGCAAGCAGGTGT
>JBEELY010000458.1:0-3813 GCA_041167925.1 Pseudomonadota bacterium
ATGCAGAAAAACGGGGTCACCCTGCTGATCGATGCGATGAGCTATCAGTATCTGGCAGGCGCCGAGATCGACTACAAAGACGGCCTCGAAGGTGCGCAGTTCGTCATCAAGAACCCCAATGCAACCACCACCTGCGGCTGCGGGTCGTCCTTCTCGGTCTAAATCGCGAGTCGTCCAGCGCGAAGCTGGTTGGTTCGTTCAGGGCGGAGCAGGATAGACCGCCCCCAGGATGCGTGGCCCGCGGGCGCCCGTGACTGCGGGCAGGTTTGCGGGCATTTCCGCCATGCGTTGTCGGCCTAGCCAAGCAAAGGCCAGGGCTTCAACAGCATCGGGTGGCATGCCCAGTTCGGTGGTTGTGCCGAGCTTCGCGCCGGGCATCAGGGCGCTCAGTCGCTTCATGAGCTGGTGGTTGAAAGCACCACCACCACACACATAGCATTCCTTCGCGCCATACTCGCGGCACGCTTTGGCGATCAGCAAGGCGGTGAGTTCCAGCAGCGTTGCTTGCACATGCTCTGGAGCGACTTTGTGTGCTTCAGGTTTGCGGGTTGAGGCACCGGACGCAGAGAGATGGGGCGCCGTCAGGCTGACCGACTCCAGTGCCCTGGCTAGCCAATCGACTGTAAAAAGATCACGGCCGGTACTCTTGGGTGCTGGCTGCGCGAAGTAGGGCTCCGACAGCAGTCTTGCGAGCAGCGCTTCATCGACGCGGCCTGTGGCTGCCCACTGGCCGCCTCGGTCAAAGGGCTGGCCGGTGTGTTGTTCACACCAGGCGTCCATGAGTAGATGTCCGGGCCCGGTATCGAAGCCTGTCACCTTTTCGAGCGTCCAGGCATCAGCAAAATCGCGTGCGCGATCGAGCGTGTGATTGCGCGGATCATGGTTCGCTGGAGCTTGATCCGAGACTGGCAGCAGGCTGACATTGGCGATGCCGCCAATATTGACGATGGCCCGTGGGTGATGGCGTGATGAGAAGGCCAGCGCATGAAAAGCAGGCACCAGAGGCGCGCCCTGGCCCCCTGCGGCGACGTCGGCGCTGCGAAAGTTGGTCACCACAGCCAGGCCGCAGCGCTCGGCCAGGCGCGCCCCATCGATCAGCTGCAGGGTATATCCCAGCTCGGGCCGATGACGTACCGTCTGGCCATGCGCACCCACCACGACCGATGCCATTGACTCTGGGGTGAGCGCGGAATCAAGGGCCCGATGGAGCAGTTCGATGGCGACCTCTGCGTAGAGATCGGTCAGCTCCCGTGTGGCTTCGGCCGCACGCGCGAGCTCATCAGGGCCGGGCTGCTGCAGGGCGAGCAATTCCCTCCTGAGCTTCGCAGGCATCGCTCGGGAGGCCTGCGCGAGGGTCTGAATCCGGGTCTCGGTGCCTTGGCCCTCAAACCTGGCCAGCACGCCATCAACGCCATCGACACTGGTTCCCGACATCAGGCCGATGGCCCAGTGAGGGCCGGTCAGGCCTTTGGGATTCACTCGAAGCGAGAGGCGAAGCGTGTATCGAGAATCTCGAACTTTTCGCTGTAGACGCGGGCCTGCGACTGCAGACGCACGCGGTCGGCGGCGTTCAGAGTACGAACAGGCAAGCCCGCAATGGCAGCCATGGGATCAACATGGACCCCGTTGACCAGGAACTCGAAATGAAGATGGGGCCCTGTGGTCCAGCCGGTCATGCCAACAGTGCCGATGGTTTCGCCTTGCTGCACCCGGGTGCCGGGACGCAGTCCATCGGCGAATTCATTGAGGTGGGCGTAGAGCGTGGACTGCTGCGCGTTGTGCTTGATGACCACCGTATTGCCATAGCCGCCTTTGGGGCCGACAAAATCGACCACGCCATCAGCCACGCTGCGGACACGCGAACCAATGGGCGCAGTCAGATCGACCCCTTTGTGCGCCTGCCAGGACTTGAGGGCGGGATGAAACCGGGCGTCGGAATAGCCTGAGCTGACCCGGGTAACCTCGAGTGGCGAAGCCAGGAAGCTGCGGTTGAGGGACTGACCGTCGAAGGTGTAGTACTCCCCGCGGTTGCCATTGCCGAACCAGAGGGCTTCGTGGGTCTGGCTGGAGGTAGTGAACTGCACTGCGAGAATACGGCTGATGGAAGGAGCCTCAAGGCTGCCGGTTTCGTGGAGGGTTTCGTAAACCACACGTAAACGATCACCCTGACGCGCCTGCGCGAGATTGACCTGACCTCCAAAGACGTCGGCCATTCGGGTCAAAAGCGAGTCTGGAATGTCTGCGGTGTCGAGTGCCGACACCAGATCGGTCTGCACCTCAGCCGAACGGGTTTCGATGCTGCGGGTGAACGGGATATTTTCAGTGAAGGCCATCAGCTGGCCCGAAACCCGTTCGATCACCAGGCGTTTGCCCAAAGTGCCTGCCGCTGCTTCACTCAGACGGTAAGTAAAGCGCTGCAATTTTCCTTCAGGGCTGCGCTGCGCCGAGACGATCCGCCCTGCACGCAACTCGAGCAACTGGCGTGCCGCGACATGGCGCGGGACAAGCGAGATGACCTCGGGGTCGTCGAGGCCCAGCCGCGAAAACAGACTGGCAAGGGTTTCGCCGCGGCGCACCCGCTCGGTCTGGATCAGTGCACTGGACGGCTCGATCACCTGGGCAGAAAGCGACACCGGTTCGGTCAGAACGATGGGGACAGGAAGCTCGGCATCTGTGGAAGGCACCACGCCAAAAGCGGTCACCGCTGCCAGCGAGCACAAAGCACCCAGGGAGAGGGCGAGCTTTTTGGCATCGACGCGGTTCATTGGTGGCGGGGTTCCCTAAAAAAACACGCTTGCACGGGACGACGTAGAATCCAGGCCGGCGCAGGCGCGCCACAACGGGTGTGCGAATTTCGCGCGCCACCCGCGCCCCTTGCACAGCTGGAATACCAGCCATGCGCAGCAGTGCGAAATCAAACCAAAAGCTCTAAATCTAGGAGATCCCGGGCACTGCAGATCGGGGTCGAGTTTACCAGAACAGCCCGGCTGGCAATAGGCTGCGGCCAGCCAAGAAAGACGGATTCCCGATGAACGGACCCAAGCCCTTGCCCGCAGAAACTCAGCAGGACAAACCTGCGCCTAGCCAGGAAAGCAAGCCCTTGCCCAGCCCCGCGGTACGCAGGGCGCTGGAGATTGCTCTGCGGGGATGTGACGAGCTGCTTGTGCAGGACGACTTCGTGCGCAAGCTGATGCGATCGGAGTCGACAGGCAAGCCCCTGCGGATCAAGCTGGGCCTGGATCCCACCGCGCCTGATCTGCACCTGGGGCATACCGTGGTGCTCAACAAGATGCGCCAGCTTCAGGATCTCGGGCACACCGTGATCTTTCTGATCGGTGACTTCACCGCCATGATCGGTGACCCGTCAGGGCGTAACGTGACCCGCCCGCCGCTCACCCGCGAGCAGATCGAGGCCAATGCCCGAACCTACTTCGAGCAGGCCAGCCTGGTGCTTGACCGCAACCGGACCGAGATCCGCTACAACTCCGAATGGTCGGATCCGCTAGGTGCCCGCGGGATGATCCAGCTGGCTTCGCGTTACACCCTGGCCCGAATGCTCGAACGGGATGACTTTACCAAGCGCTACAAAGGGGGCATCCCGATCTCGGTGCATGAACTGCTCTATCCGCTGATGCAGGGCTACGACTCGGTGGCGCTGGCCTCCGATCTTGAGCTGGGCGGCACCGACCAGAAGTTCAATCTGCTGGTCGGGCGCGAACTGCAAAAGGAGTATGGCCAGGAGCCTCAGTGCATCCTGACCATGCCCCTGCTCGAAGGGCTGGACGGCGTCGAGAAGATGTCGAAGTCCAAGGG
>JBEELY010000144.1:0-7880 GCA_041167925.1 Pseudomonadota bacterium
ATGATCGACATCGCCGACACCATCGGCGTGGGCACACCCAGCCAGACCAAAGCCGCCTTCGAGGCTGCGCTCTCGGTGGTGCCCGCCGAGCGGCTCTCGGGTCACTTCCATGACACCTATGGCATGGCCCTGGCCAATGTCTACGCCAGCCTGGAGATGGGCATCAGCACCTTCCATGGCTCGGTTGCCGGCCTTGGCGGTTGCCCGTTCGCGCGCGGCGCCACAGGCAATGTCGCCACCGAAGATCTGCTCTACCTGCTGCAGGGCCTGGGCATCGAGACCGGCGTGGATCTGGATGCGGTCGTTGAAACCGGCCAGTGGATTTCTGCCCAACTGGGGCGGGCCAGCATCGCCCGTGCCGGCAATGCCCTCACGGCCCGCAAGGCGGCGCGGGCCGAGGCGCAGGCCTGAACCCTGTTTGAAGGTCAGGCCATGTCAGTAGAGAAGCTCAGAGTCGCAGGCGAGTCCATCGCTGAAGGCCAGGAACAGGCCCGGTCCGTCGATGCCGCGGTCCTGCCCGAGCGCGTACAAGCCGCCATTCGCGAAGGGCGGCCTCTGCCTTCGCCCTGCCTGTCGATTTGCCGCATCGACGAGGACGCAGGCTGGTGTGAGGGCTGCGCGCGCACCCTGGACGAACTCGCCAGCTGGGGCAGCGCATCCACTGCTCAGCGCCTGGAGATCTGGCGTCAGGTGGTGCAGCGCCAGGCGGGCTCGCAAGACACAGGGACGGGCTCGGACACGGTCATGGGCCGGTCTGCCGGCAGGGCCGCCTCATGAAGACCCTGGTCTGGACCTTCGATTTCATTTCGCCCTACAGCTATCTGCAGCATGAAGTAATGGACCGGGTGCGGGCCCATGCACAGGTGGTGCCGCGGCCCATCCTTTTTGCGGGTCTGCTTGAGCATCATGCGCACAAAGGACCGGCCGAGATCCCTCCAAAAAAGATTCATACCTTTCGCGAGGTGGTCTGGCGTGCCCATCAGCACGGCATCGCGCTTGCGCTGCCGCCTGCCCATCCTTTCAATCCACTGCCGCTGCTGCGCCTGTGCCTGGCGCTCGACAATCAGCCGCAGGTGATCGCCCGGCTCTTTCGCTTTGTCTGGCAGGAAGGCCGGCTGCCCACCGACCGTCCTGCCTTCGAAGCGCTGTGTCGCGAGTTCGGAATACAAGATCCGGCGCAGATCGATGCGCCCGACATCAAGCAGACCCTGCGTCGCAATACGCAGGCCGCCATTGACGAGGGCCTCTTCGGCGTTCCGAGCCTTCAGTTCGAGGGCGAGGTTTTCTGGGGCTTTGACATGACCGACGCGGTGATTGCAAGACTCGAAGGGAATCCGCTCTTCGATTCGGAACTCATGCGCCGAGCCGCCACGCTGCCCGACGGTGTGCAAAGGCTAGCCCGAGGCGCGCAGTCTTGACGATCCCACCGGGCGTTCATTTCATCGAAAGGGACTGGCTGTCCTCCAATGGCGTCCTTTTTCTGGGCGATGGTCCGGCCACGCTGGTAGATACCGGCTATGACAAGCACCGGCACCTGGTGCGCTCGGTCGCTGGCCATCTGCTGGGCGATCGGCCGCTCGAGCAGTTGATCTGCACCCATCTGCATTCCGATCACTGTGGCGGCAATGCCGAATTGCAGCGCACCTGGAATTGCCAGACCTGGATACCTGAAGGTTGCGCCCAGGCAGTGCGCGACTGGGACGAAGATCAGCTCACCTTCCGTGATACCGGACAGCGCTGCGAGCGCTTCAGGCATGACGCAGTGCTTGAAGCGGGCCAGTCGCTGCAACTGGCCGGATTGCGCTGGCAGGTGATTGGCGCGGCCGGCCATGACCCCGACATGCTGGTGCTCTACTGTCCTTCGCACCGTTTGCTGATCAGCTCGGATGCGCTCTGGGAGAACGGCTTCGGCATTCTCTTTCCCGAGCTTGATGGTGAGCCGGCCATGGCCGCCCAAAGAAGCATCCTGCAACGCCTGGGCGAACTCGAGGTCGACACGGTGCTGCCGGGCCATGGGCCGATGTTCACCGATCTGGCGGGGGCACTGCGGCGCGCGCACAGCCGGCTCGATTACTTCGAGCGAGATCCGGCGGGCCATGCGCGGTATGCGGTCAAGGCGCTGGTCAAGTTCCGGCTGCTTGAGCGCGAGCGCATTCGCATTGAAGATGCCGTCAATGAGGTGGCGCTAGTGCCCCTGCTGGCACGCACCAATGCCCGCCATCTGCACATGAGCGCCGAAGCCCTGGGGCGCTGGGCCATTGAGGCTCTGCTTGCAGCGGGCGCGGCCTGCACGGACGGCGATGCGATCATCAATCCGCCCGCCGCTCATGGACCCACGGATCGCCCGTCCACCGATCGTTCATCCTCCGGACGCTCTTGCTCCGGACCTTCATTGTCCGGGCAGGCTTGACCCCCTCGCCCAGACGTCTACTCTTTTGCCCGCGTCAACGTCCATGACCATGTCCTCCGACATCCCTGCACCCGCGCTCATCCTGCGCGACAGCACCGACGCCGATCTGCCGGCCATTCAGTCCATCTATGCCCATCATGTACGAACGGGCACGGGCAGCTTCGAGCTCGATCCGCCCAGCCTCGAAGAGATGAGTGCGCGGCGCAATGACGTGCTGCGCAATGGCTTTGCCTATCTGGTGGCAGAGATAAGCGGCGAGGTGGTGGGCTATGCCTATGTCAACTACTTCCGTACCCGACCGGCCTATCGCAATACGGTCGAGAACTCGATCTATGTCCGCAATGACCAACGCGGCCGGGGCGTCGGTCGCAAGCTGCTGATGCGCCTGCTGGAGCGCTGCGAGGCAGGCGGTGTACGACAGGTGCTGGCCGTGATCGGTGATAGCGCCAATACCGGATCCATCGCACTGCATGCGGCCTGCGGCTTTCGCTTTGCAGGTACCCTGCGCGCCACGGGCTGGAAATTCGAGCGCTGGCTCGATACGGTCCTGATGCAGCGCGAACTCGGGCAGGCCGATCGCCAAGCCCCCGAGCGTGCTGACGATGAATTCGCTACCGATTTCATTGCTGACTATGCTCCGGCTCGCGAACGATTTCTTGACTTAGCGCGCCAGCGCGGCGCGCGTCTTCAAACCCGGCCCCATCCCGGCGAGCGCGGCCGGCTGGGTGAGGCCCTGGGCATCGATACCGCGGTCTTCGGCCCACCGGATGCGCAGCATGTGCTGCTGATCCAGGGCGGCACCCATGGCATGGAAGGCCTGTGCGGCAGCGGCATCCTGTGTGCCCTGCTCAGCAAGGGTTTCGAGCGCATCGAGCGAGCCACTCAGGCCGGCATCAAGGTGGTGATGCTGCATGCCTTGAACCCCTGGGGCTTTTCATGGTGCCGTCGGGTCAATGAAGACAACATCGATCTCAACCGCAACTTCCGCGATTTTTCACGGCCCGCTGCGCCCGACCCCGACTATGCCCTGGCGCATCCCCTGCTTTTTCCCGAGACCTGGCCACCCGATGCCGCCCATCAGGCCCGCCTGCAGGCCCTGATCGCAGAACGGGGTGAGGCCTGGTGGCAGTACGCCGTCTCGCATGGCCAGCAGACCCATCCTGAGGGCATGTTCCATGCTGGCAATGCGCCCACCTGGAGCAACCAGATGCTGCGCGAGATCGTCCGCACCGAAGTGCGGGGCGCGGCCAGCCTGCACTGGATCGACCTGCATACCGGCCTGGGTCCCAGTGGTCATGGCGAAAAGATTTATGGCGGACTGGAAGACACCGTCTGCCTGCAGCGTGCCCGCGAGTGCTGGGGCGCCGAGGTGACCTCCACCTTCGAGGGCAACTCCACCTCGGCCGTGATTTTCGGCATGCTCGGCCAGGTGGCCTGGGATGAGTGCCCGGACACCGAATACAGCGGCATTGCGCTCGAATACGGCACCGTGCCCTTCACCCAAGTGCTGCAGGCCCTGCAGTTCGATCACTGGGTGCAGGTGCGCGCGCCCAAGGACCTGGCACTGCAGGCGCAGGCCCGGGAAGGCATGAAGGCTGCGTTTGCGGTCGATACGCCTCTATGGCGACGCCAGGTGACTGAGCAGGGCTGGCGTGCCTTCGATCAGGCCGTCGCGCACATCCTGCGCTGAGAGCACGTGGAGTGGCCGGATCGGGTCAGGCCTGATCCGGAAAGGCCGTGTCTGGCAGAGACTTACTTTGCCGGGCCAGACAGCTTGCGGATGACGTCCACTCCCACGCCCTTGTTCACGAACTGGGTGGTGTAGACCTT
This sequence comes from Pseudomonadota bacterium, assembly GCA_041167925.1. Lineage (GTDB taxonomy): Bacteria > Pseudomonadota > Gammaproteobacteria > Burkholderiales > Burkholderiaceae_E > UBA4615. The sequence continues at coordinate 4,241 of JBEELY010000144.1, forward strand.
GCTCAGATCGACATCGCCGTCCTTGAACAGGCCGGCCTTGACCATCTTGTCGTGGAAGTCCTTGACCTTGGCCGGATTGATCGCACCGATACCTTGCGTGCGGGCGTCACCGGAGTCGACCAGCCCGAGTTCCCGCATCTTGATCACCGAGTTGTCGAGCTCATCTTGGGTGGTTTCGGGATTGAGCTTGCGGATCATGGCGTCGGCCGCCTTGCGGTCGCCATAGAGGTAATTGGCCCAGCCCAGAATGGACGCCTCGACGAATCGGCGCACCAGATCCGGATTCTTCTGCACCATCTCGCTTCGGGCCTCGATGGTGGTCGAATAGGTAGACCAGCCCTGGTCGGCCAGGAGGTAGAGGGTCGGGGCCACCCCGGTCTGCTTCTGAATGGAATAGGGCTCGGCCACCGCATAGCCCTGCTGCACCATGCGCTTGTCCGCAAGGAAAGGCGCACTGTTGAAGTTGTAGGGCCGCAGCTGTTCGTCACGGAAACCTTCGGTCTTGAGCCACTGCCACCAGCTGTACTGCGAGTCGCGGGACACCAGAATCACGGGCGCCTTCTTCAGATCATTCCAGGTGGGGTATTGGCCCGGATGCGTGATGAAGACCTGCGGGTCCTTCTGGAAGATGGCTGCCACCACCACCGTGGGCACCTTGTTGCGCACGTTGTCGAAGCTTTGCAGCAGGTTGCCGGTCATCAGAAAATCAATGCGGCCCGCGGGCAGAAGCGGCCGGTTGTTGACCTGTGGGCCGCCCTCGCGGATCTCGACCTCAAGCCCAAGACGTTGATAGGTGCCATCGAGCTGAGCCTGATAAAACCCGCCATGCGCGCCCTGCGCCTTCCAGTTGGTGGCAAAGACCACCTTGTCGGCCGCATACGCGGGCGTGCCACCCAGGCCCAGGGCGACCGTAAGACTCAATGCACCCAGGCCAGCGGCCAGGCGACTCAGACCGGCGCTCAGTCTTTTGAAGGCTTGCTTCATGGTTCAGGACTCCAGAGTTTCGCTGTCATGCCAGCGGCCCAGCAGCCAGCGCGACAGCAGATCAAAAAACACATACAGGGCGATGCCCAGCAGGCTCACCAGGGTGAGCGCTGCAAACATCTTCGGAATCTCGATGCGAAAGCTGGCCTCCAGAATGCGCGAGGCCAGCCCGGTCTGCTTGCCTGCAGCACCGGCCGCAAACTCCGCGCCCACGGCACCAATCAGCGCAAGACCTCCCGCGATCTTCAGGCCGGACAAAAAATAGGGCAACGCACTGGGGACCAGCAATAGCCGCAGGCGCTGCCAGGGACTTGCGCCGCACAGTTCGAAAAGCTCGCGCAGATGCGGATCGGCACTGCGCAGCCCCACCACGGTACTGGCCAGAATGGGAAAGAAGGCCACGATAAAAGTGCACAGCACCAGTGCCGCCGTGGTCGACTCGACATAAATCAGGATGAGAGGCGCCACCGCAATGATGGGGGTGACCTGCATCACGATGGCAATGGGAAACAGCGCCTGCTCCACGCGACGGGACAAGGCAAACAGCACGGCCAGTCCGACTCCGCCTGCCACGGCCAGCGCCAACGCTGCGAGGGTGACTTTCAGGGTGTACAGCAGGGATTGCATCAGCGAGCCCGCCTCGGCCCAGAGTGTGGCCAGCACCCGGGAGGGCGCCGGCAGGATGTAGTGAGGTACCTCGCGCCACACCACCAGAAGCTCCCAGAGCATCAGCACGATCGCCACCACCAGCACGGGGGCAAGCCAGCCTGGCACGGCGCGCGGGGGCCTCATGACTGCATGCCCTCACGCAAGGCCGCCGAGGCCTCGCGGCACAGCGCCGCAAAGCCGGGGCTACCGCGGAAGGCATCATCGCGTTGCGCCTGGCCCACAGACAGGCTACGCATGACGCGCCCTGGACGGCCCGAGAACACGGCAATTCGGGTGGATAAAAATACGGCCTCGTACACGCTATGGGTCACGAACACCACGGTCAGGCCCTGCTCCTGCCGGATGCGCAGCAGGTCTTCATCGAGCCGGGTTCGGGTGATTTCATCCAACGCGGCAAAGGGCTCGTCGAGCAGCAGCAAGCGGGGCCGGACCACCAGCGCCCGGGCAATCGACACCCGCATGCGCATGCCACCCGAGAGTTCACGCGGATAGGCCTGCGCCACATCGGCCAGTCCCACCCAGGTCAACACCTGCATGACTTCATCGCGAGCCTCGGCGGCGCGACGACCCGCCAGACGCAGCGGCAGCCAGACATTGTCAAACACGCTGGCCCAGGGCATGAGGGTGGGTTCCTGGAAGACAAATCCCATGCTCAGCCCTGGCTGGCGCAACACGCTGCCTGAGGTGGGCTGCAAGAGGCCTGCGAGCAGGCGCAGGGCCGTACTCTTGCCGCAGCCCGATGGGCCCAGCAAGGTGAGGACCTCTCCGGGGTTGACTGACAGGCTGAGGCCCTCGAGCGCGAGCATGCCCTGACCCTGCGCGAAGCGCAGATGCACGTCATCAAGGGCTACCACGGGCTGCGCCTGAGGCTCCGTCAGGCTTGCCATGGGGCCCTGATCAGGATCAGGGGGGTGGCGTCCGGGAAGCAGGCGGCCAGGAGCGGGGTCAGGGGCCGGGACCATGCTGCGATGGTACCCAAGGGGCGGTCTTGCGAACCGAAAGACCGTGCGCGCCCTTGCGGCGCCCGGCAGCCCTTCGCACCGGGAAGGGCTCAGCGCGCTAAGAGATCAGCGGGCGAACCGGGCACGACGCAGATAGAGAGTGGCGGCTTCGGTGCGGTTACGGACACCCAAGCGCTGCAGCATCTCACGCACATGCGCCTTGGTGGTGTTCAGACTGATCCCATGCCGCGCGGCGATTTCCTGGTTGGATAGGCCATCGGCAATCGCCTGCCAGATCTGTTGCTGACGCGGAGACAGCTCCGCATTGCTGCGACCCAATGCCAGAGGCTCGTTCAGGTGTTCGCCGATCGATGTGGAGAGTGCCTCATTCACGGCGTCCAGGAGCACCAGGGGCAACTCTGTCTTGCCAATCACAGCGGCGGCGCCACCGGACAGGGCATTGCGTCGCAAGGGTTCGCTCTCGAGAGCGGTGTAGACCACCACCGGCACCTCCGGGCGCAGTGCCCGGAGTTCGGCCAGGCCCTCCAGGCCGGCGGTATCGGGCAGCCGCAGATCGAGGATGGTAGCCGCCAGGGTCGGTTCAACCTGATAAGTGGCCCGTGCCTGGCGCAGGTTGCCTGCCTGGATCGTTCGCAGACCGTGGAATCGCTGCTCGATCATGCTGCCAATGGCCATGGGCACCACGGGATGGTCGTCGACGATCAGAATGGATGCGCTCATATCGCATCAGACTAACCTGATCGGCTCAATAAAGTGAAAGTTCGATGACGTTCGCCGCATTAACCCTTGGTCAAGCCCATCCTTAGGGATGCCCGCTTGGTGCGTGATTGCAACACTGAGTGCTGTCAACCCCACAGACCTGCAGACGCTCCCTTGTCGAGGGGTTCAGATCACCGAAGCCGAACAGCCATCCATGGGCACGATCGCGCCGGAAACGTAACTCGCCCAGTCGGAGGCCAGGAAGAGAGCCACCTGTGCCACCTCTTCCGGTTCGCCCATGCGGCCCATGGGGATGCGCGCGAGTT
>JBEELY010000149.1:0-4934 GCA_041167925.1 Pseudomonadota bacterium
CCCTGCTCTGGGTTGGCCTGCTGCTCAACCTCGGCGGCACCTTCGTGCCGCTGCCCGATGCGGTCATCGGTGCGGTGGCAGGCTATCTTGCGCTGTGGCTGGTCTACTGGGTCTTCAGGCTGGTTACTGGCAAGGAGGGCATGGGCTATGGCGACTTCAAGCTTCTTGCGGCGCTCGGTGCCTGGATGGGCTGGCAAGCCCTACCCACCATCATTCTGCTGTCGGCCCTGGTCGGTTCCGTGGTGGGCATCGGCCTCATGATCATGCGCAGGCACCAAAAGGACACGCCGATTCCCTTCGGCCCTTATCTGGCCGGTGCGGGGCTGCTCGCGCTTTACTTTGGCGACGGGGTCCACGGGCTGATGCCCCGGCTCTGATTCGGTCTCGAGATGCCCAATCCAGCACAGCAAGCCCGCCTTCCGCAGCCGACCACCTCGCCCCCCATCATCGGTCTGACCGGAGGCATTGGCAGCGGCAAGAGCACGGTCGCCGACCTGCTCGTGGCCCGCGGCGCAGCGCTGGTCGATACCGACCGCATTGCGCACGCGCTCACCTCACCAGGCGGCGCCGCCATTGAAGCCATCCGCGCCGGGTTCGGCGAAAACATGATCACCAGCGACGGTCGCATGGACCGCAACGCCATGCGTGCGTTGGCCTTTTCAGATCCCTTGGCCCGCAAGCGACTCGAGGCCATCCTTCATCCCTTGATCCGCCTGCACACCGATGAAGGCCTGGCGCAGGCGATCGCGCAGGGGGCGCCCTATGTACTGGTTGCGGTCCCGCTGCTGGTCGAGGGCGGGCGGGCGCGGGAACGGTTTGGCCGCATTCTGGTCGTGGATTGCCCTGAAGAAGTGCAGCTCAGCCGGGTCATGCAGCGCAGCGGCCTGACGCGCGATCAGGTGCTGGCCATCATGGCCTCCCAGGCCCAACGGGAGCAACGGCTCGCGGTGGCCGACGACGTGGTCGACAACAGTGGCGGCCTGGATGCGTTGGCGCCGCAGATCGAAGGTCTGGACCGACTCTATCGGGGTGGTTTGTATTCCCCGGGGGAATGATTCAGAATCCGAACGCCCAACTCCGCGCCTTGCGCAGCCCACAGGACGTCCCTGCGTGGTCATCCTCTACGAATATCCGATCAACGAACGGATCCGCACGCTGCTCAGGCTTGAAGACCTGTTCGGGCGCTTCGATCATTTTTCGTCGGGCGCCGGGCCGCTTGAACATCATGTCGCCCTCACCACCCTGTTCGAAGTGCTCGATGTGGCCTCGCGGGCCGATCTGAAGTCCGATCTGCTCCAGGAACTTGAGCGCCAGCGACAAGCGCTCGGCGTGTTTCGGGGCAACCCCGAGGTCTCGCGCGATGTACTGGATCGGGTTCTCGAAAACATCGACTCCTGCTCGCAGCGCCTGACCGCCTCTACGGGTAAAACCGGGCAGCACCTGCGCGACAACGAATGGCTGATGAGCATCCGCAATCGCGCTGCGGTGGCCGGCGGCACCTGTGAATTCGACCTGCCCTCCTACCATGCATGGATGCACCGCGACCAGGACCGGCGCCGCGCCGAGATCCAGGCCTGGGAGGCGCCTTTCAGGCCCTTGCGCGATGCCCTGGGCATCGTCCTGCGTCTGCTGCGCGACTCCGCCAGCCGGACCATGGTCAGTGCGCACGAAGGGGCCTATCAGCAGATGCTGGGCGGACGCCTGGTGCACATGCTGCAGGTCCGACTAGATGATGCTCAAGGGGCCATCCCCGAAATCTCGGCAAGCAAGCACATGATCCGCATCCGCTTCACCCAGCAGGATGGGGATCTGCGTCCGCGCACGTTCGAAGGTCAGGTGAGCTTCGAGATCGCGCTGTGCAGCCTGTGAGCCAGGCCGACTGGTCCTGACCCATGCCTGCTTCATCCCGTCGTACCGTGCCCTGCCCCAGCTGCAAGCAGCCAGCAGACTTCAGCGCCAGCAACCGGTTCAGACCCTTTTGCAGCGAGCGCTGCAAGCGGATTGACCTGGGCGCCTGGGCCAGCGAGAGCTACCGGATCGAGGGGGAAGAAGGCGAGGCCGATCCTGGTGCGGGTGAGTCCTCGCCCGCCGCAAGCACGAGCGACCCCAAGCCGATCCGGCGACACTAAACGACTGGCCAGCCGCCACGCATCAGGGCCACGCCCTGCGCACCATGAGACTGTGCCTGAGCCCGATCGGCCTGCGACAGGCCGCCGAGGGCCATCACAGGAATCAGCGTGTCAGACAGCGTCTGCTCGAACCGCTCCCAGCCCAGGGTAGAGGCCCCTGGATGGCTGCGGGTGGGCAGCACCGGTCCCAGCACGGCCAGATCGCAGCCCAGGGCGGCCGCCTGTTCGAGCTCGCCGGTGTCGTGGCAGGACGCAAAGACCCAGGGCAGCGCGGGGCGTGCGGCCAGTGCGGCGAGATCTTTCGAGGTGAGGTGGACCCCGTCGGCCTGCGTCCACAGGCCTGCAGGATGGCGGCTACTCACGATCAGTCGCAAGGGGCGGTGCATGCGCCAGTGCCACAGGCGCTCGAACAGGCGCTGAAGTTCCGAGGGCGACAGGTCAGGCTCGCGCAGCTGCAGCCAGAGCGGACGACGATCGCGCGCCTGCGTTGTATCTGCCTCACAGGCGCTCAGACCCTCATCGAGCAGCCGCTCGAAGGCCCGCACCCCCCACTCGCCGGCGCAGGAAATCCGATAAACCTCGGGCAGTTGCAGCCAGCGGATCGGGCGGATCGACGCCGGAAGCAGCGGTTGAAGTTCGATCGAGGCGGGATGCCGCCAGGCCAGCAGCTGGGCCTCTCGAGCCTGTGCCTCGCCCTGCCAGTGCCTCACCCGCCTGAACAGCAGGCGCACCGTGGCATGCGGATAATGGTGACGGACCGTGATCCATGGGACCGAGCGCACCTCGCTCAGGCCGAGTTCTTCGTGGAGTTCACGGGCCAGTGCATCGGCCACGGGTTCGCCCGGCTCGACCTTGCCGCCAGGAAACTCCCAGTAGCCTGCATAGGGCTTGCCTTCGGGGCGGCGCGCGAGCAGCACCTGGCCATCGGGCCGCTCGATCACCCCGACGGCGACGTCGATGACGCGATCAGGAGGAGATGCCGGCATTGGTGCGCTCAGCCCTTGCTGCGGGCGCCTTTCGGAATTTTTTTGGCTTTGGCCAGTTGATGGCGGCCCGTCCAGTCACGGGCAAACTGCCAGGCCACCCGACCAGAGCGGGAGCCGCGCTCGAGCGCCCAGCGCAAGGCATCGCCACGTGCGTCCTCGATCTGGCGCGCGGAGCAGCCAAGATGGCGCAGCCAGTGGGCCACCACGTCGAGGTAGTCGTCCTGACGGAAAGGATAAAAGTGCACCCACAGACCGAAGCGCTCGGACAGGGAGATCTTCTCCTCGGACGTCTCGGCCGGATGCACTTCGCCATCTTCGGTGTGGTGCGCAGCCAAGTTTTCGCTCATGCGCTCGGGCATCAGATGCCGGCGGTTGCTGGTGGCGTAAATGAGCAGGTTGTCACTCGCCGCCGCGACCGAACCATCGAGGGCCACCTTGAGCCCCTTGTAACCCGCCTCGCCCTCTTCAAAGGAGAGGTCATCACAGAACACAATGAAACGCTCCGGCCGCTTGGCCACCAGATCCACAATGTCAGGCAGATCAGTGAGGTCGGTCTTGTCGACCTCGATCAGGCGCAAGCCCTGCGCGGCATAAGCATTCAGGCAGGCCTTGATCAGCGACGATTTTCCGGTGCCCCGCGACCCCGTCAGCAGCACGTTGTTGGCAGGCAGCCCCTGCACGAACTGACGGGTATTGCGCTCGACGAGGGTGCGGGCCTCGTCGATGTGCTGCAGATCGTCCAGGCTGATGTCCGAGCGGTGATGCACGGGCTGCAGCAGGCCTTGGCTACCGAGGCCAGTGGCGCGGCGGCGCCAGCGCCAGGCCACCGCGGCCGTCCAGTCCACTTCGATAGGTCCGGGCAACAGCGCATCCAGGCGCTCAAGCAGGTGGAGGAGGCGGGGATCGAGCGCGGTCATGTGTGGAGGTCAGCCTTGGCAATCAGAAGGTGTCGTCGGTCGTGCTGTCACGAGCGGTAGTCGGCGTTGATCGACACATAGTCATGCGACAGGTCGCAGGTCCAGACCGTGGTCGCAGCGCTGCCGCGATGCAGGAGCACCCGGACCAGAATTTCGGCGGGCTTCATGACCCGCTGGCCTTCTTCTTCGCGATAGTCAGGATGGCGACCGCCGCCAGTGGCCACATGCACGTCACCCAGGTAGAGATCAATACCTGCGGGATCGAGGTCTTCGATGCCGGCATAGCCGATCGCGCACAGGATGCGACCGAGGTTGGGGTCTGAGGCGAAAAAGGCCGTCTTGATGAGCGGCGAATGCGCAATCGCATAGGCCACGGCAGCAGCTTCTTCGGCCGTGCGCGCCTGCTCCACCTGAACGGTGATGAACTTGGTCGCACCTTCGCCGTCACGCACGATGGCCTGGGCCAGCTCGCGCGCCACCGCGATGATCGCGGTGCGCAGGGCCATCGCCCGTGGACCCTCAGCTGCATCGATCTTCAGGGCGCCAGCGCCCGTGGCGATCAGCACGAAGGAGTCGTTGGTCGAGGTATCGCCATCGATAGTGATGCGGTTGAAGCTGGCATCGGCAGCCTCGCGCACCCACTGCTGCACCAGCGTCTGGGGCACCGCCGCATCGGTGGCCACAAAGCCCAGCATAGTGGCCATGTTGGGACGGATCATCCCTGCGCCTTTAGCGATACCGGTGACCACCGCGCTGACACCGTCCACCTCGATACGGCGCGAGACCGCCTTGGGCAGGGTGTCGGTGGTCATGATGGCCTCGGCGGCCTCGCCCCAGTGCGCCGCATGCAGGTCGGCAACCGCCGGTGCCAGCCCGGCGAGCAGCCGGTCCATCGGCAAAGG
>JBEELY010000166.1:0-6447 GCA_041167925.1 Pseudomonadota bacterium
CAATCTTTCCTGAGGCATCGACACTGCGCAGCGGCTGATCCGACTCACCTGCCTGGCCCCTCATGAACCACCATGGCACGCCGTTCATGGCCGGCATGACGATGGTCTGTGGGCCAAGCAGCGGCGCCAGTTGCAGCGCCACGGACTCAAGGGCTGGCCCCTTGACCGCAATGATGACCAGATCCTGCGGCCCCAGCGCCTGCGCGTTGTCGCTCGCCGTCGCCGGCGCATGAATGAGGGTGCCATTCATGTGCAGTCGCCAGCCCTGGGTGTGCAGGGCCTGCAGCGTGGCGCCCCGGGCGAGCGCGCTCACTTCGCAAGCGCCTGCCGCCGCCAGACGCGTGCCAATAAACCCGCCAATTGCTCCGGCGCCCACGATGCAGACCTTCATCCTTTGCACTCTCCTGCGGTGCGCATACGCGCCGCTCATGTTGATGCGCTCAGCTTTTTCTGAACCGGCTGGGATTGTCCCGCAAAGCCGTCAGCGATCGATCAGACGCGCAAGGCATGCATGATGATGCGCCTTGTTCCTTGCCGCCAACCGAGCCTGTTGCCATGACCGCCGCCATGTCCACCGAATTGCGTGATCTCGAAACGCCCTGCCTGCTCCTTCATGAGGCCCGCATGCAACGCAACATCCTGCGCATGCAGGAGCGCATGAACGCCCTGGGGGTGGGGTTCAGGCCGCATGTCAAGACCAGCAAATGCGTCGAGGTGGTCCGACGTCAGCAGGTCGCCGGCGCCCGGGGCATCACGGTTTCCACCCTCAAGGAGGCCGAGCGCTTCTTTGCCGACGGCTTCGAGGACATCCTCTATGCAGTGGCCATCGTGCCCGCCCGGTTCGATCAAGCCCTGCGACTGATCCGGGCCGGGCTGAGGCTTACCCTGTTGCTGGATTCAGTCGATACCGCCGCACGCCTCAGTGCGCACGGCCAGGCACATGGCGTGTGCTATCCGGTGATGATCGAGATCGATACCGACGGCCATCGCTCGGGCATCGCGCCCGAGAGCCCGCAACTGCTGGCGGTTGCTGCGGCGCTAAAGGCGATTGAACAGGCGGACAAAGCTGCAGCAGAAGTGGGATCTGCGCGCGTCGGGACTCCTGATGGCGCGCAGGTCGGAGCCCAACTGGTGGGCGTCATGACCCACGCAGGCAGCTCCTATGCGCTCAATACGCCTGAAGCCCTGGCGGCCATGGCCGAGCAGGAGCGCGCGGGCTGCGTGCGGGCGGCCGAGCGACTGCGCGCGCAGGGGCATGCCTGTCCGGTGGTGAGTGTGGGCTCTACGCCCACCGCGCTGAGTGCGGCCCATCTTCAAGGCGTGACCGAAGTACGCGCAGGGGTGTATGTGTTTTTTGATCTGGTGATGGCAGGCACCGGGGTCTGCAGCACGGACGACATCGCGCTCTCGGTACTGTGCACCGTGATCGGTCATCGGCCCGAAACCGGCTGGCTGATCACCGATGCAGGCTGGATGGCCCTGAGCCGGGATCGCGGCACCCGCACCCAGGCGATGGACTATGGCTACGGCCAGGTCTGCGATGCCGAGGGCAAGCCGATCGACGGCCTGGTCTTCAACGACGCCAATCAGGAACATGGCGTGCTGCACTGGCAGGGCGATCCGGGCGTGAACCTGCTGGAGCGGTTTCCGATCGGCAGCCTGCTGCGCATCGTGCCCAACCATGCCTGCGCCACCGGCGCGCAGCATGAAGGCTATCGGGTGCTAGATGCGCAGGGGCAGGTCGGAGAGTCCTGGTCGCGCTTCAACGGATGGTGACGCAGCGCTTAAAGCACCTTGCGCCAGAAGTCCGTGCTCACCCTGGCTATTTCCTGCCAGGCCCGGGCTTCGTCAGACGGCCGTGCGGGCACATCGCGGCTGAAGCGCCGGGCATCGATCTCTTCGCCCGCCAGAGTCATGTGATCGGCCTGTTCGATGACGCGTAGCTCCCGATGGGCAGGCGCAAGCGCCTCATGCACCCAGTGGCGCTGCGTAACGGGCACCCCCAGACGAATTTTTTTTGCACCTTCCTTGAAGGTCACATAGCCATCCTGAGCGCCGATCACGCAAAGGAAAGGCGCCTTCACGGCAGCCATGCGCTGCGCAACTCCACGGCTCATGGCTGATGGCGAGAGCGCCACAAAGGCGCGCAATCGCGGCTCCTGCTGCGCCGGGCCATGCTGACCCGCGAGCGCCTGGGCTGTGAGGGCACCGTAGGAGTGCCCTGAAAGGCCGATTCGTTGGGGATCGATCAGAGCGGAAAGCGGACTGTCGGTCAGCAGGCGGTCGAGCACGAAACGCACATCCTGGACCCGGGCCGGATACTGCCCCGCGGCGAGTGCAGCGTTCATGCGCTCCTTGAAGGACCCGCGAGAGCCATCCCAGAGATCCTCGTTGGTCACCGGATGGGACAGGGTGAGCACCCAGAAGCCCGCGTCCTGCCAGGCATCACACCAGGGCGCGCCATTGGCCAGTCCACTGCCCAAGCCGGGCGAATGCAGGATGAGCGGTCCCTGGGCTGCTTGTCCTGCGGATGCGGTGGCCTCGGAGGCTTCATCGCCGCCGCGGGCGGGCACTGCAGGCCGGCGCAGACGCAAACCAATGTGCCGACTTGTCTTGGGATCTCGCAACCCCGCATCCAGATACTGGCCAGGTTCGGGCAGGGGAAGAGCAGATACAGTCTCCAGGGCCTCAGCCCTGTGCGTCGCCATCGCGACGGCACTCATTCCAAAAGCCGCCTGGGCAAGCAAGCCGGAAGCAGGACGACCGAACGCAGGGAGACCCACTGCCAGACCGGTCTTCAGGACCCCGCGACGTGACGGCTCAGGCTGCGCGGGCCCTGTGGCAAAGGCATGGCTGGACTTCGGATCGGAGGGTTTCACTCAGGTTCGCCTAGCTTCATGAAGCGGAATGCTAAGCCCTGAAGCCCCTCGCACAAGCGGCTCAATGTGTTCAGACTGCGGGTTCAGATCCTGTGGATCCTTGTTTCACGCGCGAGAATGCGCTCCGGAGACTGCCCATGAACGCCCCTGCCCCGACCGCCGCCACCCTCGTCCACATCGATGGTCCCCAGGCCTGGACGGGCCCGCAGATGCTTGGCACAGACACATGGAAGCACACACTCACTTCGGCGGAGCTTGAAGACCTGGATACAGCCGTGCTTCGTGCCGAAGCCAAAGCGCAAGATCTTGTGGACATGCGCGTCGAGGATTTTCCTTTGCCCCAACTCGGCGCCCGTCTTCAGGCTGTCCGCGAAAGCATCCTGAATGGGCCCGGATTTTTTCTGCTGCGCGGGGTGCCCGTCGGGCGCTACAGCCCGCTTCAGGCCGCGCTCGCCTTCAGGGGCGTAGGCGCACACCTGGGCGAGGCCCTGTCGCAGAACGGCAAGGGACATGTGCTGGGGCATGTGGCTGACTTGGGCCTGGACTATGCCGCCGCCACCACCCGGGGCTACCAGACCTCCGAAGAGCTGCGCTTTCATACCGACGGCGGCGACATCGTCGGTCTGCTCTGTATCAAGCCCGCCAGATCCGGCGGGCTATCACGCATTGCCAGCTCGACCACGGTCTGGAACACCCTGGTGGAGCGACGCCCAGATCTGGCCGCCATTTTGCGCAGGCCCTTTTACTTCACGCGCTGGGGCGAGGTCGGCGAGGGCCAGGCACCCTGGGTCAGGTTTCCGCTCTTCACGCCCCATGCCGGACGCATGATCGTGTTCTTCGTGATGTCCGCAATTGAGAAAGCGCAGGCGCTTGCAGGTGTGCCGGCGCTTACTTCAGAAGAAAGGGAAGCCTTTGAAATGGTCAACACCCTGGCCAATGAAGACAGCATCCGTCTTGACATGGACTTCCAGCCCGGCGACATGCAGTTCCTGTGCAATCACTCGATCCTGCATGCGCGCACCCGCTATGAAGACTGGCCCGATCCTGCGCAGCGCCGGCATCTGCTGCGGCTTTGGCTGGCCTGCCCTGGAGGGCCCGCATTGCCAGAGCACATCACCAACGGGTTTCAGGGGGCCACGGACAGCGGACGTCCTGCGGGGATTCGGGTTCCGGGCGTGCCACTCAATGCCCCTCTGACGCCAGTGTGAGCCGACGGCCCTGAGGTGGGGCCGTCATGAGGTTGATCAGTCGATCAAGCGCAGCGAGAGCAACCATGGGCGACAGGGTTTGCTGACCCGGATGCGTATTGAGTTCTGCCAGACGGATCTTCCAGCGATCGCCCTCTGGCTCGGCCAGGCAATCAAAGTGAAGCCGAAAGTACTGTACGCCGCTCTCAGCATCGTGCACATGGAGCATCCCCTGCTCAAACACGGCGCACCATGAGGACTGCGGTCCGGTAAATGCAGCACGTGCCTGGGTGGGCAGGCAACCCCGGATCAGGCCTGCCATCTGCGTGGGCTGGAAAGTACGCGCGATCGGTAGCGCGATACGCCTGGAAGGCAGGGGTCTTCGCCGCATGGCGGTCATCGTATTGATGGGCTGCGCATCCAGATCAGGCCGCAGGTAAGAACATGCAGTCTCCAGAATGGCGAGATCACAAGCGCGCTCGGCACCATCGGTATTGAGCAGAATCCTGGTACGCGCTGCATCCGGACTCAGCCAAGCCATGGCAGGGAGGACGCCATCAAGGTCATCGTGCCGAATCTGATCCGTGTCGCAGGCTAGCATCAGGGCCATGTGGCTGCCCGAAGCGCCCGCCTTGAACACCCCGGGAAGATGCAGCAGCCACTGCGCCGTGACGCCAGTGGCTTCCAGAACAGCACGTGCCGCCGCTTCGTGAGGAGCCTCCCCTGAAGTGCGGCGACCCTTAGGGAAGGTCCAGAGCGGTTCGTCATTGAGCGCTCGGACTTGAGACAGCAGGAGTCTTCCGCGGCGATCCACAATCACACCGCCGTAGGTGGCTTTGGGTCCGGCGAGCGGCCATGGTGCACGCTCAGGCTCGGCCAGGTCTTCTTTCATGCCATAGAGCGCCTTCCAGACCTTGGTATAGCGCTGGGCCCTTGGAGCGCCATTGCACGCTTCGACCTCATCCTGGAAGTTCGTGTAATCGATGTCCTCGACGATGCGGCCGAGCGCACGACCGATGTCATTGGGGCCACACTGGCCACGCCAGGGATGGTCCGTGCCCTTCAGGTAGGCTGGGTCGCTCAACTCGGGCAGGTAGGTGCGGCGCAAGCGCAAAAGATCGCCCTGGGTGCCGCTACGCACCGAGACCATCTCGGGGGACTTGCGCACCACGCTGAAAAATCCGAAAGGTGTGAACAGCCACATGAGGGCGCCTGGCAGGAACGAAAACCGGGCAGGGCAGTCTGCGCACTGCAGGGCTCAGGGGGTGAGCCTGTGGTGGCGGGCGCAGAACCGGCGGTGCCTGGATGTTTCATTCGGACTTTGAGGGCCGCCTGAACAGGCTCTGTCACAATCGGCTTTTGGTCCACAAAGTCATTTCTGGCCAGCCAGAAGCCACTCCTCCACCCTGCCTGCCGTTACGGAGCTCCTCCATGCCCACGTCCAAGCGCCATCTGATCAGCGCCGCCCTTGCGGTGTCCGTGCTGTCGGTCATTCCCCTTGCACAGGCCCAGACCGCACTCGAGAACATCGAGAAGACCCGGCTCATCAAGATCGCCATCCCGACGGATTTCCCGCCCTACGGTTTCGTGGGCACCGACCTCAAGCCCCAGGGTCTGGACGTCGACATGGCCAATTACATCGGCAGCAAGATGGGCGTGAAGGTCGAGCTCGTGCCCGTGACCAGCGCCAACCGTATCCCCTACCTTCAGACCAAGAAGGCCGATCTGGTGATCTCGACCCTGGGCAAGAATGCAGAGCGTGAAAAGGTGATCGATTTCACCGCAGCCTATTCGCCCTTCTTCCAGGCGATCTTCGGCGCCAAATCCATCGGCGTGAAATCGATGGCCGATTTGGCAGGCAAGACGATTGCGGTCACGCGCGGCGCCATCGAGGATCAGGAGCTCACTAAGGTCGCTCCCGCTGGCACCGACATCAAGCGATTCGAAGACAACAACGCGACCGTCTCGGCCTTTGTCGCAGGTCAGGTTCAGCTGCTGGCAACGGGGGCTTCGGTGGCCGGCGCCATGATGCAAAAAAACCCGAAGCTCGAAGCCGAATACAAGCTGCTGCTCAAGGACAGTCCCAACTTCATCGGCGTGGCCAAGGGTGAAGACGCACTGCGACTGAAGGTGAATGAGGTCATCAAGGCAGGCAAAGCCAGCGGCGACATCGACCGGATGTCTCAGAAGTGGCTGGGTCGACCCGCCGGTCAGCTGCCTGAGTAAGCTCCGGGCGTGAGTGCTGTTGCCCCACGCCTGTCCTGAGACATGAGCCCCAGCCTCGACTTCGCAGCTGTCCTGTCTCAGTGGCCGCTACTGCTGAAAGGCATGGGCTGGACACTGGGCCTGACGGCTGTGTCGGCCACACTCGGCGTGCTGCT
>JBEELY010000388.1:0-5498 GCA_041167925.1 Pseudomonadota bacterium
GACCTCAGACCGCCAAAGCCCATCCAGGGCGTAGCCACCAGAAAGCCCGCGTCCACAGGCAGGTTCACGCCCGTGATGCCGCTGGCCTGATCCGAGGCCAGAAACGCCACGGCGGCCGCGATTTCTTCCGGCTGCACCAGGCGGCCCAGGGCCTTGCTGGCGACCATGTGAGTAGCATCGAGATTGCCCACGGCCACGCCACGCTCAAGCGCCGGGGTCTGGGTGAAGCCCGGCGACACCGTATTCACCCGGACGCCCTTGCGCCCCCACTCGGCCGCCAGCCCCTCGCCCAGGCTGATCACGCCGGCCTTGGCCGGACCGTAGGAATGCAGCGGGCCAGACCGCATGCCGGCCACCGACGCGATGTTCACAATGGCCCCGCAGCCGCGTGCAGCCATGGGCACACCAAAGGCCACGCAGGCGAGATAGGTGCCCCGCAAATCAATGCGGGCCACGATATCCCACTCCTTCATACCCAGCTCTTCTGGGGGCAGCGTGCGCTGCAGCACACCAGCGCAATTGACGAGCACCTGCACCGGTCCGATGCGATCGGCGATCTCGCTGGCGGCCGCACGCACGCTCGCCTCATCACCGAGATCGATGAAGACGGCATGGGCACGCAAGCCCGCGTCAGCGGCTGTGCCGGCAGATCCGCCGGCCGTGCCTTGTCTCTCGATGCTCGCAAGCGACGCTGCGACTGCGCGTGCGCCTTCGAGATTGCGATCGGCAATCACCACGATGTCGCCGTCGTGGTGAAGACGCCGCGCGCAGGCCTCGCCAATGCCGCTCGCCGCACCCGTCACTACGCTGATGCGCCGGGCCTCAGTCATGGAGCCGCGGGGCCATGCGACCCGGGTTGCGCTCAAGCAGCAGGGGCCGCACCCACTTCGCAAACCGCGCGGCCTCTTCATGATGCAGATAGCCCGACAGGCAAAAAGAGTGGCAACCCACATCGATGAACTGCTGCAGCGTGTCGGCGCACTGCTGCGGATCGCCCACGACCACGATGCCTGCACCCGGGCGGACCCGCGTGATCCCGGTCCACAGATGCGGAGCGATGAGCTCGCCATGGGTGCGGGCAAGCTCTTGCACCCGCTGATTGGCAGCGGAGCTTGCATAGTGCCTGCGGATGAAATCGGTCTGCTCCTGCGTGACGCCGGACATCAGGGTCTGCGCCGCGTCCCAGGCCTCGGCCTCGGTCTCCCGACAGATGATCTGCAGGCGCATGCCGAATCCGAGTTCGTGCTCGCGGCCATGACGTGCCGCCATGCCTCTGAGGGTGGCCATGTTGGAGGCAATAGCCGGTACGGTATCGCCCCAGAACAGATGCACGTCGGCATGCCGGGCAGAGACCTCCCAGGCTTCGGGTGAGCCTCCCCCCAGATAAAAGCGCACCGGCTGGCGCGGCCGCGGCATGGCGCGCGCGCCCTGCAGGGTATGAAAACGGCCCTCGAAATGAAGCGGCTGGCTGCTGGCCCAAAGCGCCTTCATGATGCGCACGTCTTCTTCCATGTGGGCGTAGCGGTCTTCCTTGGCCAGGGTGAGACCGTCCTGGCGCGCTTCGTCATCGCTCTGGCCCGCAATCAGGTTCACCGAAACCCGCCCGCCCGAAAGCCGGTCCATGGCACCCACCATGCGCGCAAGCAGCACCGGATTCATGTAGCCGGGCCGCGCGGCCACCAGCATGCGCATGGACGCAGTGCGGGCAAGCACCATGGCCGAGCTGATGTAGGCATCCCAGCAGGTGGTGGCCACAGGCACCAGCATGTACTCGAAGCCCGCTGCTTCGGCAGCCTGCGCGATCTGCTCGAACATCTCCATGGAGGGCGGCACCAGGCCGTCAGGGCTGCCGAAGTTGAGGTTGTCACCGCCGGTGGGCAGGAACCATCCGAACTCGAGCGGCCGGCTCGAAGGGCTGGGGGCAAGGCTTGTCATCAGGGTCTCCGCAGATCTGCCAAGTGTGCATCAAGCCCGAAGCGGGTTCGGCAGCGAGCAGGTTCGGCAGGCCAGAAAACAAAACCGCCGCCTCTGGGGCGGCGGTGAAAGCTCTGAATGGGAAGAGCTGGAGGAGACGGTTCTGATCATGCTCGCGCGCGAACAGTCTCTCCAGAGCATGCCGTCAGACGGCGGACACGCTGGCACAAGCGGTCGGACAAGCAAGCCGGTGTGCAGACGGTCGGCCCGGCCCAGTCGCTCAGAGCACGAGGACTCTAGGATCCGGTGCTTGACCTTCGAGCTGCGCATGCAGCAGATGTACCAGCTCGGCACGGTGGCTGAGCACCGCGCGCTGGTTGACATAGCCCTTGTCGGTGATCTCGCCGGCATCGATCGACAGGGGCGCCTCAAGCAACAGGGCGCGGCGGGCGTGCAGGGAGGACGCCCCCTGGGCATCGGTCTTCAGGCGCTGCAGACCGGCGCGCAAGGCGTCACGCACGGGCGGGCTAGTCAGGACTTCGCCCAGAGGCGCATCGGCAGACAGCCCCGCGAGCGCGCGGCAGGCCGGGATACTGGGCACCACCAGAAACGCCACTTCGTCACGGTCATGGCCACTGACCACCACATCCTGGGCGACCGGCATGAGCAGTTCGATCGCGCGGACCCGCAGCGCACCCACACTGACCCAGGTGCCCGAGGTGAGCTTGAAATCTTCGGCGATACGGCCGTCGAACATCAGGCCGGCCTCGGGGCGCTCGGGGTCGGCAAACCGTACTGCATCGCCGATGCAATAAAACCCCAGCTCGTCAAAGGCCGGCGCCGTGAGCTCGGGTCGGCGCCAATAGCCCGGCATGACGTTCGGGCCGCGCACCCGGATTTCAAGCTTGCCCGCCTGCGGCACCAGACGCAGCTCGGTGCCCGGCACGGGCAGACCGATCACGCCGGCGCGCTCGGCCTGGAAGTGACAGTCCGTGGCCAGAGGCGAGGTCTCGGTCGAGCCCCAGGCACTCACCAGGGCGACCGGCTCGCCCACGGTGTGCACTGCGAGTTCGGTGAGGGCGTCCCAGAGCGGCTGAGGCAGGGCTGCAGCCGCATAAAAGATGGCTTGCAGGCGCGAAAAAAAGCGCTCGCGCAGCTCGGCATCCTGCCTGAGTGCCTGCACCAGAAGATCAAAGCCCTTCGGCACATTGAAATACACCGTGGGCGGGATGGACTTGATGTTGGCCAGGGTGGTGTCGATCAGGCCCGGTGCAGACTTGCCGGCATCGACACAAAGATGCCCGCCATGGCGCAGCACAAGATAGAAGTTGTGATTGCCGCCGAAGGTATGGCTCCAGGGCAGCCAGTCGATGATCACCGGCGGGGTCTGGACCAAAAACGGCCAGACCTGCAGCTTGGCCTGCTGGCTTGCGCAGAGCATGCGCTGGGTGTTGATGACGCCCTTGGGCGTGCCGGTGGACCCTGAGGTGAAGAGGATCTTGGCCACCGTATCAGGGCCGACCTGCTCGAAGGCGCTGGTCACCCTGGCCACATTGGTGCAGGCGAGCAGCGCGTTTGAGCCCGTGGACACGATGCGCGCATCATGCAGATCAGCGATGGCCGCCAATGCCCGGGCATAGGCGGCCTGATCGCCCACCACGATCGCCCCCGGGGTGATCAGCGCGATGATGCCGCGCAGCTTGGCATGGTCGGCCGAGGCCAGCGAATAAGCCACCGAGATCGGGGCGACCGGCACACCGACATGCTGGGCCGCGAGCATCAACAGGCCATGGGCGATACCGTTGTCGCACAGGATGGCCAGCGGCCGCTGCGCCGACAGGCCTGCATCGAGCATCCAGGTGGCCATGGCCTGCACCTGCTGCAGGGCCTGGGCATAAGAGACGGTGCGCCAGCCAGGAGCAGCACCGGTGTGCTCGTCCATGCCGACGCGCTCGCTCGTGCCAGTGCGCTCGCCTAGCGCGATGCGCTCGCTCAGGAAGGGGGCATGGGGGGTGGTGCGGGCCCAGTGCTCGAGCCATTCACCCACGGCGCGCGCATAAGGGCCGAGAGGATCGGGTGACCGCAACACGCGGGAATCATCTGGCAGGTGCGTGACCTGCACACGTGGCGGCGCAAAGAGCCGCTGAGGATTGCGCTCGGGCGGATTCATCGCGAAAACCTAGGATGGCGCGCCTGGCAGGAATCGAACCTGCGACCCTTGGCTTCGGAGGCCAATACTCTATCCACTGAGCTACAGGCGCGGAGCCGGCGATTGTAGCCTGCCCGGCGGGCTTTGGGCGGCGACTGGCCCGGAGCGCAAGAGCGAGCCGCTATAATCGCGGTCTGAACTTCGTCCCTTTCGTCCTTTGTGCATCAGGACGACAGACTGCCTTTGGCCAGGGAGGCCCGCCGGCATGAGCAGCGAACACGACTCTTTTATCAAGACCCCCAAACAACTGATCACCGTGGTGGTGCTCTCCTTTGTGGTGCCCATCGTGGTCATCATTGCGCTGGCCAACTACATGAACAAGACGCCGCGCGCAGGGGCGGGTTCTGACGGTGCCACCACCACGGTCGAGAGCCGCATCAAGCCGGTCGCCGGCTTTGAACTGAAGGGCGCGGCCGGTACCGCTGCACTCAAGGACGGCGAAGCGGTCTATAACGCGCAATGCGGGGCCTGCCACAACGTGGGCGCTGCAGGTGCGCCCAAGCTCGGCGA
This sequence comes from Pseudomonadota bacterium, assembly GCA_041167925.1. Taxonomy (GTDB): domain Bacteria; phylum Pseudomonadota; class Gammaproteobacteria; order Burkholderiales; family Burkholderiaceae_E; genus UBA4615. The sequence goes on from JBEELY010000388.1 coordinate 4,634, forward strand.
CGCAGGCGCCTGGGCGGCCCGCATCAAGACCGGATACGACGCGCTTCTCAATTCCGCCCTGAAGGGCAAGGGCGCCATGGCGGCCCAGGGTGGAGGCGACTACGAAGATCTCGAGATTGGCCGGGCGGTGGTCTACATGGCCAACAAGAGCGGCGGCAAATTCGAAGAGCCCAAGGCCGCTGCGGCCAAGGCCGAGGGCAAATAAGCATCCGGTCATTCGGGCGGCTCCTCAGGTCAGTGCCTGGCCGCCCGCTTCCAGCCTCGTCTTCACCTGCCTGTCATTTCTTGATCAGGCCCTTGAGGGCCGCCAGACGCGCCTTGGCGGTCTCGGTACTCGAGACCTTCGCCGGCCCGTCGGCCTGTAGTTTCATCTCCGTCAGAAAGCGCGAAGGCAGGCGGATCGCCACCGCTTTTGCGCGCTTGCGCTGACGGCACCAGCTCAGGGTCAGCGAGCGCTGCGCGCGCGTCACGGCCACGTACATGAGGCGACGCTCCTCTTCGATGCGCGCCTCGGTCCCCGAACCCATCGCAGCACCTGCGCTGCCACCAGCGACTGCGCCCGCAGCCGCGCCTTTGCCTGCGGCTGCCTGCCTTGAATTGTCTGGACCCTCGCTGTCTTCTTCAGCGGGTGCATCGCCGGCATGCGGCATGAGACCCTCTTCGCAGCCCACCACAAACACATGCGGAAACTCCAGGCCCTTGGCGGCATGCACCGTGGTCAGGCGCACCGCATCGAGCTCCTGGTCCTTGCCATCGAGCCTTGAGAGCAGGGCCAGGGTCTGGGCCAGATCGATCAGGGTCTTGCCGTCCTCCTCCCCGCGCTTGCCGATCCAGCCGACAAAGTCGGTCACGCTCTGAATCCGGT
>JBEELY010000393.1:0-3340 GCA_041167925.1 Pseudomonadota bacterium
CCTCGAATACGAGTTGCTGAAGACGCTGGGCCAGTTCTCGACTGCTGCCCTCAATGTCGGTCAGGTCGAGATAGACCTCGTCAATGCCGCGATCTTCCATGCGGGGTGCAAGGGTTAGAACTGCCTGCTTGAACCTGCGTGACATCGCTCGATAGCGCTCGAAGTCCACCGGCAGAAAGACCAGCTGCGGGCACAGACGCGCAGCGCGCGACAGGGCCATGCCCGAATGCACCCCAAAGGCCCGGGCCTCATAGGTGGCGGTGGTGACCACACCCCTGCGAGTCGGGTCACCCCGCCCACCGATGGCCACGGGCTGGCCTTTCAGATCTGGCCGGCGCAAGAGCTCGACGGATGCGTAAAAGGCATCCATATCGAGATGGGCGATGCGTCGGAATGTTTCCAAAACCTGCGAGTCGATCATGCAGACATCTTGCTACAGTCCGAGCATGCATGATTTCGATCGTCTTACAGCAGGCCCGACCGACAGCCTGACCGATGTGACCGGGCTGTCCGTGGGCCACTTCACCGAGACCCGCCGACCGACCGGGTGCACGGTGGTGCTCTGCCCTGAAGGCGCTGTGGCTGGGGTGGATGTGCGGGGCGCGGCGCCCGGTACACGCGAGACCGATCTGCTCGACCCATCGAATACCGTTGACCGCGTGCACGGGATCTTGCTCTCGGGTGGCAGTGCCTTCGGGCTGGGTGCGGCCCAGGGGGTGGTGGATTGGCTGCATGAGCGTGGCCATGGCCTGCCCGTGGGACCGACCCAGGTACCCATCGTGCCTGCGGCGATCCTGTTTGATCTCTGGATGGGCAATCCCTCAATCTACCCCGATGCTGCTGCTGGCCGGGCTGCCTGCGAGGCAGCCCATCGTGGCCCGGTCGCGCAGGGCTCGGTCGGTGCGGGCACTGGCGCAAGCATCGGCAAGTGTTTCGGCATGTCGCATGCCATGAAGGGCGGCATCGGTTCAGCCTCCCTTCGCATGGGCGAGATCACGGTCGCCGCCCTGATTGCGGTCAATGCGGTGGGTGATGTGCGTGATCCACGCACCGGGCAACTGATTGCCGGCGCCAGAGCGGCCCATGCCCGCAGTCCTTCTAGCAGGCTCGTCTTGCGCAATACCGCGTGGTCTTTTCTGGCCGAAGCCTGCGGCGTAAGTCCCCAAGAGCCCCACTCGGACCGCCTGCCCGGCCGGGGTGAAGCTACGACTATTGGCGTGATCGCTACCGATGCGGTGCTGGACAAGGCAGGCTGCACCCGCCTGGCCCGAGTTGCGCATGATGGCCTGGCGCGTGCGATCGATCCGGTGCATACCGCCTGGGATGGCGATACCTTGTTTGCGCTCTCCACAGGCCATCTGAAATCGAAAGACCCATCGCAAGCTCGGGCTCTCAACGCCCCGACTGTGACAGCTGGGCATCATGCGATATCGCCCATGGCGTTGGCCGTCGCCGCCGCCTGGGTGACCGCTGTGGCTACGACCCGGGCGGTTCAGGCTGCCTGTCGCGTGCATGGCGAGGGCGTGCCAGATCTGCCCACGGCCGCCGAACTCTGACGCCTGACCGGCGATCGCCCTCTGATTGCAGCAGGAAGATCAGATGATCATGACCGAATCTCAAAACAAGCTCATGAACCCTACGCCATCGACACTGAGCCCGCGTGATTGGGACAGCCATCCGCCCAAGCTGAGTCCGGGCTATGCGTCCAGCGTGCTGCGATCCCCAACGCGCCAGCTCATTCCCATCCGGGCGAGTCTGGCCGAACTGGCCCAGCCGGTCTATGGCCACGACATGATCGGCGCCCTCGACCACGACCTCACCCGCAACGCGGTGCGCAACGGCGCACCTCTGGGCGAACGCATCATCGTGACCGGTCGGGTGCTCGATGACAGTGGTCGACCTGTGCCGCATACGCTGGTGGAGGTCTGGCAGGCCAATGCTGCTGGTCGCTATATCCACCGGATTGATCAGCACGATGCGCCGCTCGACCCCAATTTTTTAGGGGCTGGCCGCACTCTCACTGATGCGCAGGGACGCTACCGGCTGCTAACCATCAAGCCAGGCGCCTATCCCTGGGGCAATCATCCCAATGCCTGGCGCCCTCAGCACATTCACTTCTCCCTGTTTGGTGCGCATTTCTCGAGCCGCCTGATCACACAGATGTATTTTCCGGGCGATCCGCTGCTGACTCTCGATCCGATCTACAACAGCGCGCCCGCAGGCGCACGCGAGCGCATGGTGGCGCGGTTCTCCATCGATGTGACCGAGGAAGGCTTTGCGCTTGGCTATGTGTTTGACATCGTGCTGCGCGGTGCGCGCGCCACTCCGATGGAGACCCGGTGATGAACGACACGCCATCCAGCGCAGCAATGCCGCAGACACCTGCAGTCGACGCCCTTGGGCAGACCCCCTCACAAACGGTTGGCCCGTATTTCGCGTACGGGCTGGTGCCCTCCCAGTATGGCTACGACCTGCCCAGCCTCTGGGGCAGTGATCTTGCCGATCCAGGCGCATCCGGGGAGCCCATCACGCTGATGGGTCGCGTGTTCGATGGTCAGGGCAAGACCGTGTTCGATGCGCTCATCGAAATCCTGCAGGCCGATGCCCAGGGCAGGTACCTGAGCACGCCAGAAGAGGTGAAAGCGGCAGGATTCCGGGGCTTTGGTCGGATGGGCACAGGCTCGCGAGAGGATCATCGCTTTGTGTTTCGAACCATCAAGCCCGGTGTCTCGGCCGACGGCCATGCCCCTCACATTGATGTGATTTTGACCCTGCGCGGGCTGCTCAACGCCCTGCATACCCGCATCTACTTTGCAGAAGATGCAGCCTTGCATGCCAACGATCCGGTGCTGGCCCAGGTGCCCGCGGAGCGGCGCTTTACGCTGATCGCGCGCAAGGATGCGCAGGGCATCCATCAGTTCGACCTCTATTTACAGGGGCCACAGGAAACGGTGTTTTTTGATGTCTGAGCTTGCCCGAACCCAGGTCGTCATCATCGGGGCCGGCCCAGCAGGTCTGCTGCTGGGCCATTTGTTGCACAGGGCGGGCATAGACACCCTGATCCTTGAGCGGCAGTCGCCCGACTATGTGCTTTCTCGCATTCGCGCGGGCCTGCTCGAGGCCGGGACCTGTGAGCTGTTGACCGAGGTGGGGCTGGGCGAGCGCCTGGTCCGTGAAGGTCTGATGCATGAGGGCATCGAGCTTGCCTTCAATGGCCAGAGCCATCGCATCGATCTGCATGCGCTGACCGGCAAGCGGGTCACAATCTACGGTCAGACCGAGGTCACCCGCGATCTGATGCAGGCCCGAAAGACGAGCGGCGCGCCGGTGGTCTACGAGG
>JBEELY010000036.1:0-3368 GCA_041167925.1 Pseudomonadota bacterium
ATCAGCTGTGCGGCAGGCAGGGTTTCACTGACCTGCTTGATGATGGCGTCGTTGGTAATGAAGCAGGCCATGGCCGCGACCATGAGCCAGATGCCACGGGCATTGCGATCGCGCTGCACCCGCTCAGCTCTGCGACCGCAGGGCCACGGCGATCCGCTCGAGCAGCATTTCGGTGGAGCCATCGGTGAAATTGGCCACGCGCGCACCCACCGCATGCCGACCAAAGGGATGCTCCTCGCGCAGGCCCTCGGCCCCCATGGCCTGGGCCAGGACGGCAATCTGGCGATCGGCCATGCGGGTGCTCAGCAGCTTGGCCTGTGCGGCAATCAGCTGCGCATCCTGCCCCGCATCGATGCGCGCTGCTGCAGCGGCCACCATCATGCGACAGGCGGCGAGTTCGCTTGCCGCTTCGGCCAGCCGCCAGCGCCAGCCCTGATGCCCAGACAGCGGCGTGCCAAAGGCGGTGCGCGATTCGCCATACGCGGTGGCCACCCGCAGGGCCTCGCCCACCATGCCGCAGCACATCGCCGCCACATAGGTGCGCGCGCCATTGATCGAGGCCATCGCCGCCTTGAAGGCCTTGCCAGCGGGCTGCAGCATTTCGTCGCTGGTGGCCAGATAGCCTTCGAGCCGGAACCCACCCGCACCGATAGCATGCTGACCCGACAAGGCATAGCCCGGCTCGCGATGCGCCCCCGCGCGATGCAGGTCCACAAAAAAGCCGGCGACGCCGCGGGCGGCCGAACCCGGCTCGGTCTGCGCGTACATCACCACGATGTCCGCTTCGCTGGCATTGGTGATCCAGGCCTTGCGGCCATCAAGCTGCCAACCGCCTGACACCGGGCGGGCCTGGGTGTTGATGGCGCTGAAATCTGAGCCCGCATGCGGCTCGGTGAGTGCGGTGCAGCCAATGATCTCGCCCGCCATCAGGGCCGGCACATAGTGATCGCGAATGCGGGCCGGTGCCTCACGCGCGAGCTTGTTGGCCACGTTCTGGGTATTGATGAGCGAAAAGGCGAAGGCATAGTCGACCGCAGCCATGGCTTCGGCGATGCGGCATTTGACCGAATAGGGATGACCCAGACCCCCATGCTCGCGGGGCACTTCAATGGCACACAGGCCGAGCCGGGCGGCCTCGCGGATGGCCTCGCGACCGATGCGGCGCTCGCGCTCCAGCCGGCTGACCTGAGGCGCCACCACCTCGCGCGCAAAGGCCGTTGCGCGCGCAATAAGCACCTCGGGATCATGAAGGGCGGCATCCAGTGTCCATGCGGCCATGGCGGGTCTCCTGATAGGGGATGGTTATGCTTCATGGTAAGTCATCACCCTAAAACCATCACCGCACACACCGCTGCGCGCACCCCCGAGGATCGACATGAACAGCACCTACCCGCGTGATCTGGTCGGCTACGGCCGCAACCCGCCCCAGGCCCGCTGGCCTGGCAATGCCCGCATCGCGGTGCAGTTCGTCCTCAATTACGAAGAGGGCGGCGAGAACAATGTGCTGCACGGGGATGCAGGCTCCGAGCAGTTCCTCTCCGAGATCATTGGTGCGGCCGCCTATCCCGACCGGCATCTGTCCATGGAGTCGATTTACGAGTACGGGTCGCGGGTCGGGGTGTGGCGCATCCTGCGCGAGTTTGAACGCAGGGGGTGGCCGCTCACGGTCTTTGGCGTGTCCATGGCCCTGCAGCGCCATCCGGAAGTCACCCAGGCCTTTGTCGAACTCGGCCACGAAATCGCCTGCCATGGCTGGCGCTGGATTCACTACCAGCAGATGGACGAAGCCACCGAGCGCGAGCATCTGCGGCTGGGTCTGCAGATCATCGAGTCGCTCACCGGCCAGCGGCCCCAGGGCTGGTACACCGGCCGCGACAGCCCCAATACCCGGCGTCTGGTGGTCGATGAGGGCAACCTGCTCTACGACTCGGACTACTACGGCGACGAGCTGCCCTTCTGGACCCGCGTGCAGCGCACCGACGGCCGCGAGGTCGATCATCTGGTGGTGCCCTACACACTGGACACCAATGACATGCGCTTTGCCACGCCCCAGGGCTTCAATACCGGCGAGCAGTTCCTGCAGTACCTGACCGACAGCTTCGACGTGCTCTATGCCGAGGGCGCCGACACGCCCCGGATGATGTCCATCGGCATGCATTGCCGGCTGCTGGGGCGGCCTGGGCGGTTCAGGGCCCTGCAGCGTTTCATGGACCATATCGCCCGCCATGACCGGGTCTGGGTGTGCCGGCGCATCGACATCGCCCGCCACTGGATCGCCCACCATCCGGCACCGGGGGCCTGAGCCCGATATCGCACCAGGGTGGGGCACACCCTGCCGTGCGGCGGGGGCAAGCGCGCCTGCCTCGCCCCACACCGGAAAGAAATTCCGGGGAATTGCCCCGCCATGGTGCAGGCTGCGTCTATGATCCTCCCTGCTTCGGCATGGCACGGCACTTGCACGAGGCTATCGCCCCGTGCGAGCTGACATCGGTTTACGGGCCGATTCTGAAACACCGGCGTTCATTTCTTCCCCCTGGAGACCGTTTTGACCTCATCCATCCTTCCCCTCAAGGGCACTGCGGCGGCGTTGCTGTCGGCTGCCGTCCTGGGCGCGTCCCTGCTGGCCTCGCCTGCAGCGGCCCAGGAAAAGGTACTGCGCATTGCCATGACCGCGGCCGATATTCCGCGTACGCTCGGCCAGCCTGATCAGGGCTTCGAGGGCAACCGCTTCACCGGCATTCCGCTGTACGACGCGCTGACCCACTGGGATCTGTCCAAGGCCGATGCGCCTTCGGTCCTGATCCCCGGCCTGGCCACCTCCTGGGCAGTGGATGCCAAGGACAAGACCAAGTGGGTGTTCAAGCTGCGTCCCAACGTCAAGTTCCATGATGGCTCGGCCTTCAATGCCGATGCCGTGGTCTGGAACGTGCGCAAGGTGCTCGACAAGGACGCCGTGCACTTCGACGCCAGCCAGGTTGGCGTGACCGTCTCGCGCATGCCCACCCTGCGCACCGCACGCAAGATCGATGACCTCACGGTCGAGCTCACCACCAGCGAGCCCGATGCCTTCCTGCCGCTCAACCTGACCAACCTGTTCATGGCCTCGCCGGCCCACTGGCAGAAAAAGTTTGACGCTGCCGCCGGCGCCACGCCTGCAGACAAGTCCAAGAACGCCTGGACCGCCTTCGCAGCCGATTTTTCTGGCACGGGCCCCTTCAAGGCCGCGCGCTTTGTGCCGCGTGAGCGCCTCGAAGTGGTGGCCAACAAGGGCTACTGGGATCCCAAGCGCACGCCCAAGATCGACCGCGTCGTGATGACGCCCATGCCTGAGGCCAATGCCCGCACCGCAGCGCTGCTGTCGGGCCAGG
>JBEELY010000127.1:0-11012 GCA_041167925.1 Pseudomonadota bacterium
CCCATGCTCAATGTCGAGGAGGCTAAGCCGAACTTTCAGCTGATGTACTTTGGCTTCAAGGCGGATCGTCCGCTGGTCAGTGACAAGCGTGTGCGCGAGGCGATGAACATCGCGCTCAATCGTGCCGAGCTGGCCAAGGCCGTCATGCTGGGTCAGGCCGATCCCGCCTATACCTACATCGACCCGCTGGCGCTCGACTATTCGCCTGCCACCAAGGGCATCATCAAAGAGGATGTCAATCGGGCCAACCGCCTGCTTGATGAAGCCGGCTGGAAAAAGGGAGCCGATGGCATTCGTGTGAAAGACGGCGTGCGGCTTGCCCCCATCGTCTACATTCCTCAGGTCACCTACTTTCCGCGCATGACCGAGGCGATTCAGGGTCAGATGCGCAAGATCGGCGTGGATTGGCGGATCACGGCATTGGACTCGACCATCATGCCGGCCAAGCTGAGCGGTCAGGACTTTGACCTCTGGACCGTGACCGTGCCCTATCTGTCGGCCGGCGAACTGATGAACTTCTACTTCGATTCGGCGCAGATTCCTGTGCCCAACCGCATGAACTACAAGAATCCCAAGGTCGATGACCTCATCCGCCAGGGACGTGTTGCGCTCACCGATGCCGATCGCGCCAAGGCCTATGGCGAGGTCCAGCAGATCGTCATGAACGAGCACCTGTGGATTCCGGTGATGAACGTCAAGATGTACCAGACCAGCAATAAGAAGCTCAAAGGCGCCCGCGCCCACATGCTCTTCCAGTACACCCACTACAAGGGTCTGGACCTGAGCTACTGAGCACCACGCATGAGCTCCTCCGATGTCCTGCTTCAGGTGCGCGGGCTGCGCACCTGGTTCAACACCGACCGAGGCCTGTTCAAGGCGGTGGACGGCATCAGCTTCGATGTCGGCCGTGGCCGCACGGTGGGGTTGGTGGGTGAATCGGGCTGTGGCAAGAGCGTGACCTCCTTGTCCCTCATGGGACTGGTGGCCGAGCCCGGTCAGGTCAACGCCGACAGCATCGTATTTGAAGGTCAGGACATTCTGGGGCTGTCGCCCCAGGCCCGCAGGCTGCTGCGTGGCAACCGGATGTCCATGGTCTTTCAGGAGCCCATGACCTCGCTCAACCCGGTGCACACCATCGGGCGCCAGATCATCGAAGTCATCCGGGCGCACAAGCCAATGTCGCCCGAGCAGGCACGCCAGCGGGCGATCGAGGTGCTGGAGCTGGTGCGCATTCCTTCAGCAGCACAGCGGCTGGACGATTTTCCGCATCATCTGTCGGGTGGTCAGCGTCAGCGCGTGATGATTGCCATCGCATTGGCTTGCGAGCCGGCACTGCTGATCGCCGACGAGCCCACCACCGCACTGGATGTGACCATTCAGGCGCAGATTCTTGAGCTTTTGCGCGACCTCCAGCAGCGGCTGGGCATGGCCATTCTCATGATCACGCACGACCTCGGCGTGATTGCCGAGCTGGCGGATGATGTGGTGGTCATGTATGCCGGGCAGATCGTGGAGAGTGGGCCGGTGGATTCGATCTTCAACGATCCCCAGCATCCCTACACCATCGGACTGCTGGGTTCCATTCCCCGACTGGATGTTGAACGCAAGCGTTTGTCGACCATTGAAGGCACGGTGCCCAGTCCGGCCAGCCAGCCCCGCGGATGTCGCTTCGGGCCGCGCTGTCCCTTTGCCCAGCCACGTTGCCTTGAAGAGCCCCCTCCCTTGCGCGACTTGGGCACAGCGCATCAGGTGGCCTGCTGGCTCGCCCCCGTTGAAACCCTGGCCCAGAGGGCGGCATGAATTTAAGCGCTGTCGACAGCACAAGCTCGCAGCCTCAGCCCCCCGTGCTGAGCGTGCAGGGCCTGGTTAAGCACTTCCCGATCCGGCGCGGCGTGATCATGAGCCGCACCGTGGGTACCGTCCGTGCGGTCGATGAAGTGAGCTTCGACATCGCCCGAGGAGAAACCCTGGCGCTGGTGGGCGAGTCGGGTTGCGGCAAATCCACGACGGGTCGCATGATCCTTCGCCTGATGGCGCCTTCTGCCGGCTCGATCCGGTTCAAGGGCGAAGAGATAGCGAATCTCGATGAGGATGCAATGCGTCGCATGCGCCGGCATCTGCAGATCATTTTTCAGGATCCCTACGCCTCGCTGAATCCGCGCATGACCGTAGGTGACATTCTCACCGAGCCGATGCAGGTCCACGACATCGGTACGCCTCAGGAACGCGTCGAGCGTGCCGCCGAGTTGTTGCAGGTGGTGGGTTTGCTGCCCGAACATGCACGTCGCTATCCGCATCAGTTCTCGGGCGGGCAACGACAGCGTATCGGCATTGCACGCGCGCTGGCGGTCAATCCCGAACTCATCGTCTGTGACGAGCCGGTCTCGGCACTCGATGTATCCATCCAGGCCCAGGTAGTTAACCTGTTGCAGGACCTGCAAAAGCGCTTTGGCCTGTCCTATCTCTTCATTGCGCACGACCTGGCTGTGGTCAAGCACATCAGCGATCGCGTGGCCGTCATGTACTTGGGCAAGTTGGTTGAGATTGCCGACAAGCGCACGCTGTATACCCAGCCCCGGCATCCCTATACCCAGGCCCTGCTGTCCGCCATCCCAAGACCCGACCCGGGGGCAGAGCGTCAGCGCATCATTTTGTCGGGCGATGTCCCGAGTGCGATGAAACCGCCCTCAGGCTGCCGCTTTCATACCCGTTGTCCGCATGCCCAGCCTCGGTGCACCCAAGAAGAACCCGTGCTGCGCGAGGCGAGCCCGGGTCAGCGGGTGGCCTGCCACTTCTTTGAGCAGTTGCCTGTGGTCAATAGCGTGCCGCCCGCAGCGCAGGGCATGCAAGGAAAGTTTGGCGAGCGGCTGGCGGCCTTCGAGGCCGCCGCCCGAGCGCGTTCGAACTGATCTCGGGCACGAGGAGCTCCGAGGTCGCGATTCGCGATGCCCTCTCTGGGGAGCCTGGACGCTCTTGCTGCTCAGGCTCGATGCACGCGTCACTCGGGGGTGTAGCCCGCCCGCCTCATCATGTCGGTGAAAGACACCACCAGCTTGCGCTGACGATCCAGAAACTCTGCTGAGCCGGTGGTCTGCACATCCAGGCCGGTATCGTAGAGACGCTTTTTCAGGTCGGGCGATTCGGTGGCTGCCTGCAGTTCCTTGGCCCACGCCTCCACAATGTTCTGGGGCATCTTGGGCGGGCCATAAAAGCCATAGAAACCTTCATAGTTCAGGCTCGGATGTCCCATTTCACTGACCGTGGGCAGATCAGGCGCAAACGGCAGGCGCTTGGGCGAGCTGATTGCAATGATGCGAACCTTGTCAGCCTTGTGGTGGGTCAGGAAGTCGGTCACGCCACCGCAGCCTGCGGGCACATGGCCTGCAAAGAGGTCACTGAGCAAGGGGGCCGCGCCCTTGTAGGCCACGAACTCCAGCGGGTTGCCCACGGCCTGCCCGAGCAGAACGCCAAAGAAGTGGGTATTGCTGCCCGGTGCGGTGGTGCCGAAGGTGTTCTTGGTTGGGTTCTTCTTGAGCCAGGCCAGGTATTCCGCCATGTTCTTCACGCCCAGGGTGGAGGACACGACAAAACAGGTGGTGGTGGCCCCGGTCATCCCGATGGGCGTCATGTCCGCCTCAAGGTTGAAGCCGGGATTCTTGCGTGTGACGGGCACGGCTACGGTGGTGGCGCTGGTGCCGTACATGATGACCGAGCCGTCGGTCGGGGCCTTCTTGAGGGTATCGATGGCAATCACGCCGCTGGCGCCGGCACGGTTTTCAACCACGACATTCAGGCCGGTGCGCTCACGCAGTTTGTCTGCAAAGTAGCGCGCCATGACATCTGTGCCGCCCCCTGGCGGAAAGCCCACCAGGATGCGGATGGTGGTGTTGGGAATGCCTGCAGGCACGGTCTGCGCCGAAGCGGGCAGGGCGGCGGACAGGGCTGCAGCGCCTGTGCCCAAGGTCAGGGCGCGACGCTGCTTTGAGAGCGATGAAGTCATGGTGTCTCCTTGTGTGCTTTTTATAAAAAACGCCACGCCCCCTGGTTGGAGGCGTGGCGTTGATCTGCCGATGAATTAAACCAGAAAATTCTGGATCAGGCTGCGGCAGGGTGGTAACCCAGGATGGCCTTGGTCTCGAGGAATTCTTCGAGGCCCCAGACGCCGAATTCACGGCCATTGCCCGACTGCTTGTAGCCTCCGAAGGGCGAGCCCGGATCGACCCCGGCACCATTCACATGGATGTTGCCAGCGCGGATCTGGCGGGCCACCTTGCGAGCGCGGTCGAGATCGCCCGACTGCACATAGCCGGCCAGGCCGTAAGGCGTGTCGTTGGCAATGCGAACCGCATCGGCATCATCGTCATAGCCAATGATGGAGAGCACCGGCCCGAAGATTTCTTCACGGGCGATGGTCATCTGGTTGGTCACATGCGAGAAGACCGTGGGCTTGACGTAGTAGCCCTTGTTCACGCCCTCGGGCAGGCCCGTGCCACCGATCTCGAGCTTGGCGCCCTCGTCGATGCCTTTCTGGATGAGGCCCTGAATCTTTTCCCACTGCATGCGCGAGACCACCGGACCCGCCTTGGTCTCGGCCGAGTTGGGGTCGCCCACCGTGACCTTGGCCGCGGCAGCACGGGCGATGGCGGCAGCCTCGTCCATGCGTGACTTGGGCACCAGCATGCGGGTGGGGGCGTTGCAGGACTGTCCGGTATTGGACGTGCACTGGAAAAGACCGGCGCTGATGGCCTTGGAGAAGTCGGCATCGTCGAGGACGATGTTGGCCGACTTTCCGCCGAGCTCCTGGGTGACGCGCTTGACGCTCGGGGCGGCATTTTGGGCCACCAGCACGCCGGCACGGGTCGATCCGGTAAAGGAGACCATGTCGACTTCAGGATGCTTGGACAGCGCGGTGCCTACGCCAGGCCCATCACCGTTGACCAGGTTGAAGACGCCCGGGGGCACGCCCGCCTCTTCCAGCACTTCTGCAAAAAGAATGGCGTTGAGCGGGGCGATCTCAGTAGGCTTGAGCACCATGGTGCAGCCGGCAGCCAGCGCCGGTCCAACCTTGGCGGCGATCTGGTTGAGCGGCCAGTTCCAGGGGGTGATCAGTGCGCACACGCCGATGGCCTCATGCACCACGCGGCTGCGGCCGACGTCTTTTTCCCACTCGAAGGACTTGAGCGCCTTGAGCGAGTGCATCAGGTGACCGAGGCCGGACGGGGCCTGCGCTGCCGTGGCCAGGGACATGGGCGCGCCCATTTCCTGCGAGACGGCGGCGGCGATTTCGGGAATACGACGCTTGTAGACCGCGATGATCTTTTCGAGCAGGGCTGCACGCTCGTCGATGCTGGTCTGCGAGAAGCTCTCGAAGGCGCGACGGGCGGCCATGACGGCGCGATCGACATCGGTCTCATCACCCAGGGCGACCTGGCAGATCACTTCTTCGGTGGCCGGATTGATGACGGGCAGGGTACGGTTGCCGTGCGGGGCAACCCACTGGCCGTCGATAAAGAATTTCAGGGCCTTATCCATGGGATTCCTCCTGGTGGGTATTGGAATGAGAGTGGGCGACATCCTACCGCAGGCCTGCCCGCCCTGCAGTGCGATGGGGCGTTCAAGTGCAGCCCGACGCGACAAGGCGGGCCATCGCTGCCCGCAGTAGGTCGCTGACGTCAGCGATGGCGGACGGGCAGTTCGACAAAGGCTCCCGGGCGTTTTTCGGTATTGGCGCGGATCGCTTCCTGAATCTCCTCGCGCTGAAGCATGCTGGCATTCCAGATGCCGATGTAGTCCAGCCCGTCGGCCGTGCTGTGATCGCGGGCGTAATTGATCATGCGCTTGCAGCCATACACGGCGAGCGGCGCCTTGCTGGCAATCTCACGGGCGATGGCCATGACTTCGGCAAGCATGGTGGGCTGGTCAGCAAAGACGCGGTTGACCAGTCCGACCGCCTGCGCCTCGCGGGCGGGCATGCGCCGGCCGGTGTAGGCCATTTCGCGCACGATGCCCTCCGGAATCAGCTTGACCAGCCTCGGAAACGTGCCCACGTCGGCGGTCATGCCGATGTTGGTCTCGAAGACCGTAATGAACGCGTCTTCGGTGGCATAACGGATATCGCAGGCCGTGACCAGATCGACACCCCCACCAATGCAGCCGCCCTGAATGGCCGCCAGGACCGGGATGCGGCACTGCTCAAGCGCGGTGAAGGTGCGCTGCATTTGCAGGACATGGTCGTAAAAGCGTGCCCCGTGCTGGATGCGGGTCGAGCGTGCGGCGTCCGGGTCAGGTTGCAGGCTGTTGTCGGAGAACAGGCTGGTGTCCAGACCTGAAGAAAAATGCGGGCCTGTTGAGGATATGACAATCACACGCGCGCGGCTGTGGTCATCGATGTCCGAAATGATGCGGGGCAGTTCTTCCCAGAAGGCACGGATCATGTTGTTGCGCTTTTCGGGCCGGTTGAGCACGACATGCGCCACATGGTTCTCGATGGTGACTGCAAAACACTCATAACTGCTCATCTTTTTGTCTCCCTGGGATTCACGCGAATGTCGCCATGTTAGCGTTAAGGACCTCGAAAACGCTTCGATTCAGGGAGACCTACATGAATGTCTATCAGGCGGTTGAGAGCCGTCGTTCCATCCGCGATTTTCTGGATACGCCGGTTGATGGCGCCTTGATCCGCAAGGTGCTTGCTGCCGCATCGCGTTCCGCCTCGGGCGGCAATCTGCAGCCCTGGCATATCGATGTGGTCGCGGGCGCGCCCTTGCAGCAGCTCAAGGACCTCATGAAAACCCGGGTGATCGAGGCGCCTGGAGGGGACGAGCACAAGGACTACAGCATCTATCCCCCGGAGCTGGTGGCGCCCTATAGAGACCGGCGCTTTCAGGTGGGCGAGGACATGTACGCCCTGCTTGGAGTGCCTCGTGACGACAAGGCCGGCCGACTGATGTGGTTCGCCCGCAACTACCAGTTCTTTGGCGCGCCGCTCGCCCTGTTCTGCACGGTCGATCGCCGCATGGGTCTGCCGCAATGGTCGGATCTGGGCATGTACCTTCAGACCGTGATGCTGTTGCTGCGTGAAGAAGGTCTGGACAGTTGTGCCCAGGAGTGCTGGGCGGTCTATCCCGAGACCATCACCCGTTTTTTGGGCACGCCGGCTGAGCGCATGCTCTTTACCGGTATGGCCATCGGTTATCGCAACCCCGAGGCCACGATCAATCAGCTGGTCACCCGGCGCGCGCCGCTTGAAGAGTTCGCAAGCTTCAGAGGACTTTGAGTCAGAGATCCGTGAGGGCTTGAAGCCAGGCCCTCGCACCTTTCGCCCAAATCATGACCTGCGCGGTCGCATCGGGCGGCCAGTGCGCTTGCTGAGATAGCAGATTGAACGTTCCGAGCACCCGATCGCGATCGACGATAGGCTGGTTGATCACGCTGAGCAGACCCAGCGCGACAATGCGCTCATGGTCGTCAAAGACCCGGACCAGTGCCTGCGCGCCTTCGCCCACATGGGTCTGGCCGAGTCGCAAAACCTGATGGGTCCAGTCGGAGTCGGGCTTGTCCTTGAATCCGCCCACCGGATAGGCCTGCGGATCGGATGAATAGATCCGGGACAGACGAAAAGGATCTCGCAAGGCGTCCAGCTGGCTGACCGTGAGCAGGCAGGGCCCGAAGCGGGCCTGCGCCTCTCGATGGATCGCGTCGAAGAACCTGGCGAGGCTCTCAGTCGGCCTTGATGTTGAGTTCACGGATGAGTTTGCCGTAGCGCTGCTCGTCGGCTTGCACCAGGGCATCAAACTGAGCGGGCGTGGACTGCGCAGCCTCGATGCCCATGGCGTCAAAGCGGGCCTTGATCTCGGGCTGGGCCAGGGCCTTTCCGATCTCGGCATTCCAGCGGTTGACGAGCTCCCTGGGTGTGCCCGCCGGCGCAAAGGCGCCGTACCAGACCGCAAGTTCATAACCCGGCAGGGTTTCGGCTACTGTGGGAATCTCGGGCAGCAGGGCGGCCCGACGGGACTCTGTGACGGCAAGCAGTTTCAGGCGGCCGGCCCTCACATGAGGCAGGGATTGGGTTCCGGCAGTGAAAAAGACCTGCACCTGACCGCCCACCGTATCGGCAACCGCGGGGGCGCCGCCCTTGTAGGGCACATGCAGCATCTCGACCTTGGCAAAGCGCTCGAACATGGCTGCGCTCAGATGGTTGGTCGAGCCCGGCCCGGCGCTGGCATAGGCCACCTTGCCAGGATTGGCCCGGGCATAGGCAATGAACTCACGCAGATTGCCTGCGGGCACCGAGGGATGGATCACCATGGTGTTGGTGACATAGGCGAGTACGCCAATGCCGGCGAGATCCGTGCCCTTAAAGGGCATGGTACTCATCATGGCGGGATTCATCGTGTGCGTGCTCATGGAGCCGAACAGGATGGTGTGACCATCGGGTTTGGCCCGCGCGACCGCGGCCGTGCCGACATTGCCCGAGGCGCCGGGGCGATTTTCAACCAGCACGGGCTGGCCGATCGAGCGGGCGATCTGTTCGCCCAGGGCACGCGCCAGAATGTCAGTGGAGCCGCCCGGGGCCCAGGGCACCACGATTGTGAGGGGACGCTCGGGCCAGCTGGCCCAGGCACTCGAGGCGGACGATAGGAGTGTGGCGGCCGCAGCCCCTTGCAGCAATTGACGGCGTTGCATGAAACAGTCTCCGGTCTTGTGGAATTCAGCGACCGCAAGCATACCCTTGCATGCCGCGGGCATTCGCGGCCGAGCGCAAGATCAAACGGCCTTGTGCATCGAACTCGCGCGTGCAGGCGCTCAGACGTCCTTCCGACCAGTCGCCGCCCACCACGACCTCATGTCCACGATCCCGCAGTTCGCCCACCACCTGAGACGAAAATCGGCCTTCCAGCACGAGCTTGTTCAGCGTGGTCTTGCGCGGCCAGAAGGAGCTCGGGAAGTGCTCGACATGCCATGCGGGCGCGTCGATGGCCTCTTGCAAGTTCATGCCGTGCAGCACATGCCGCAGCAAAAAGGCGGCCTGCCACTGGTCCTGCTGATCGCCGCCCGGCGTGCCACAGACCATCCAGGGCTCGCCGTGCTTGAGGGCCAGCGAGGGTGACAGCGTGGTGCAGGGACGCTTGCCAGGCTGCAACCGATTGGGCGAACGCTCATCGAGCCAGGTGATCTGAAGGCGAGTGTTCAGCGCAAAACCCAGCGCCGGAATGATGGGACTCGACGACAGCCATCCTCCCGAGGGCGTGGCCGAGACCATGTTGCCTTGCCGATCGATCACGTCGAGATGACAGGTATCGCCCGTGAAGAGTTCGTGTTCAGCCCACTGTTCCGGCGGAGGCAAGTCGGCAAAGGTGGGTTCGCCAATGCCGAAGCGCGCATCACTGTTCGCAAGTGTTCGCCGGCCGATGTCGGTATCAGGCAGGTGAGGTGTTCGCCCGCCCGGAGTCCCCGGTCGAAGATGGGGGCTGGCATGTTCATCAATGAGACCCGCCCGGGCTGCCAGATACTCCGGGGCAAGGAGCGCATCGACCGGAACGTCGGTAAAACGGGGGTCGCCCAGCCAGGCCAGACGGTCAGCCAGGGCCAGCTTGGCCCCCTCGGCCACGCGATGCACAAAGGCAGCGCCCATGGGGTCGCAGGCGCGCAAGGCCTCGAGATCGGCCATGCCCATCTGCTGCAGCAAAGTGATGCCTTGACTCCAGGGACCGCATTTGGCCAGGGTCACGTTGCCGAAGCTGACTGTGACCGGCGCCTCGATCTCAGCCGTCCAGTCGGCCAGATCCTCGGCTCTGAGCAGTCCAAATTGCCGCTGCCCGGTGGTATCCATGACGGCAGTGCTGCGGCAATAGTCATCAATCTCGCGAGCCACAAAGCCGCGATACCAACTCCGGGTTGCGGCGTCGATTTGCCGCTCCCGGTCTGACCCGCTGCGCTCGGCTTCTTCGATCAGGCGAGCATAGGTTGCAGCCAGCGCGGGTTGAGTGAACAGGCTGCCTGGACGTGGAACCCGCCCACCGGGCAGCCAATGCGCGGCCGAAGAGGTCCATTCCTGCTGAAAGAGCGGCTTCACGGCGGCAATGGCCTGCACGATGCGCGGTACCAACGGAAAGCCCTCTTGGGCATAGCGCCAGGCGGGCTCCAGGACCTTGCGGACCGACCAGGTCCCCTGCTCCTTGAGCAGGCGCATCCAGGCGCCAAACGCGCCGGGCACGGTGGCAGGCAAAAGTCCGATCCCCGGCACCAGCTCCAGGCCCATGGCATGAAAGTGCTGCCGGTCCGCCAGGGCAGGCGCACATCCCTGCCCATTGACAACCTGGACCTGGCGCTTGCGCTCGCTCCAGAAGACGATGGGGACCTCGCCTCCGGCACCGTTCAGATGCGGTTCGACCACCTGGAGCACAAAGCCTGCGGCCACGGCCGCATCGAAGGCATTGCCTCCGCGCTCAAGCACGCCCATCGCGGTCTGCGAAGCGAGCCAGTGCGTCGAGGCAGCGACGCCAAAGGTGCCGACAATTTCCGGTCGGGTGGTGAATCCGCTCATTGAGCATTCGCCTTCATCGATAGTGTGCCTTCATCGAAACTCGAGCCCTTCAAATCGGCCGCTCTCACGCCACTGGCGCAGGTAGTTGAAGTAGGCCATGGCGCCCGCCGGATAGCCGACATTGAGCATCTCGACCGGGCCCGGGTCCTTGCCTTCGTTGTTGTAGTAGCCCGGGGTGCAGTCGGGAGACCGGGTCATGCGGCCCGGGCTCTTGAGCAGCAAGTCCACCCACTCGGCCTCGGCCTCCTCACTGACTTCAACCGTGCGGGCCTGCTGAGCGCGCGCATGGGCGAGCACGCTGGCAATGGTGAGTGCCGCTTCAGTGAGGTTATGAGGAATATTGGAGATCAGGTTGGCGCCCTGGGTGGGCTGAGCGAAAAAGAGGTTCGGAAAGCCGCGGGTATGGATGCCATGTCGGCTTCGCATGCCCTGAGCCCAGTACTCGGAGAGCTTGCGACCCTCTCGA
>JBEELY010000168.1:0-5292 GCA_041167925.1 Pseudomonadota bacterium
GGCAGCAATGCGGGGGCTATCCTTGCTGGTGCGGCTGCCATCGCCCAGGCCGGTGGTGCCATCATCGCCAGTGCGGGTGGCGATCTGTGTGAGTCGGTGTCCCATGGGCTGATGCTAGCAGAGCGCTGAGGTCGGCCGATCTTGGCCTGCCAATGTTGCGCGCAGGCGGACTCCTGTTTGTGTGTGATCTGTCTCATTGTCCGTCCGGTCCCGGGCTTACACTGCGCGGGCGTCACTGATCTGGAGATCGAATGCAGGATCGCTTCAATGTCCGGCGGCAGTACCTGCGCTTGCAGGCTTCTATGCTCGCCCTGGCCAGCATCGCGGCATCGCCCCTGGTTCTGGCCCAGGCCCCAGTTCAGGCGCCAGCCCTCGCCCAGGCTGCGGGCGCGGCGCCATTCACGATTGGCGTGCTGCCCAATGTCAGTGCTCGCGTGCTTTTTGCGAGCTACCAGCCCATGCGCGAGTACTTCGAGCGCGAGCTGGGCCAAAAGGTCGAGGTGGCCACTGCACCGGATTTCAGGGCCTTCAGCGAACGGACCCTCAAGGGTGAGTACCAGATTGTCGTGATCGCGCCCAATATCGGCCGGGTTGCCCAGCTCGACGCGGGCTGGGACCTTCTGGCGGTCTATGAGCCGCGCATCCCTGCACTGGCCGTGGCTGCCGCTGAAAATCCCGATCAACAGCCAGCCCAACTTCGCGGCAAGGCACTGGCCATGGCCAATCCGCAATCGCTGGTGGCGCTGGTGGCGCTCGACTGGCTCAAGAGCCAGGGGCTGCAGGCAGGGACCGACTTCAAGACCGTAGTCACAGCCAACGACGACAGCCTGGGGGCGGTCTTGCGTAGCGGCGAGGCGCCGATCGCCATCATGAGCCGGGGTGAATTGCGAGCTAAACCGCCTGAGATGCAGGCGCGACTGAGGGTGCTTCATGAGATCGCCCAGGTGCCCGGCTTTTTTGTGATGGCCAACCCTCGACTCGATCCTGCCCAGCGAAGGCGTCTGAAGTCCCTCGTCCTGGGCTTTCCTGCGACGGAAGAGGGCAAACGCTTTTTTGGCTTGTCTGGATTCACCAATATCCGTGAGGCGAACGAGGCCGATCTGCGTTTTCTCGACCCCTACAATGACATCACGCGTCGGGATCTCGGGCTCAAGCCCTGATCAGGATGCTGCGCACCCTCATCCAGGCCTTCAGCACACGACTGGCGCATCTGCGCTTTCGTACCCGTTTGCTGATTGCCGGATTATTCCTGCAGATCACCGCGCTGGGGCTGATGGGCGCCGCCGGCATTGCGCTCGTCGACCGCCATCTCGAGCGTGAGTTCGAGCAGCGGGTCAGACAATTCGGCCCCTTCATGAATGCAGCCCTGGCCACGCCCATGGCGCAGCGTGATTACGCATCGGTCGCGGCCATCCTGGCCGAAAGTCGCAAGGACCGGGGGTTTGTCTATCTTGAGGTCAGGGATCCTGCTGGCCGCGCGATCGCAAGCGAAGGCGAGCCTTCAGAGGCGAATCCGCTCGAAGGCATGGTGCGCGAGGGCCTGGTTGACCTCGATCTGTCCGGGCAGCGGCTGGGGCAGGTCGCGTGGGCGGTCTCCATTGAGCCCAGTCTGCAGACCCGGGAGCAGGCGATCCGCGTCATCACCGGCATCGGCCTGCTGATTCTGCTGCTGTGCTTCGGTGTGCTGTTCTGGCTTGATCGCAGCCTGACCCGTCCGCTGCGTCAGCTCGAGCGGGCCGCCCTGGATATTCATGCGGGCAACTACGAGATCACGCTCGCGGTTGATCGTCAAGATGATCTGGGAGTGTTGATGCGGGCGTTTGATCGCATGCGCCTGGAGATCGATCGCAAGGTGACCGAGCTGACCCAGAGCGAGGCCTTGCAGCGGCGCTATCTGGCTGAGACCACGGCCCAGAAGACGCTCGCCGAAAAGGCGCTGCGGACTGCCGAGCAGGCCAACGCCGCCAAGGCGGAATTCATCGCCAACATGAGCCATGAGATTCGCACGCCCATGAACGCGATCATCGGTCTGACGGATCTCGCCCTTGAGACACGGCTGGATCCCGCACAGCGGGAGCACCTCTCCCTGGTGCGCTCCTCGGCCGACAATCTGCTCGCCATCATCAACGACATTCTCGATTTTTCGAAGATCGATGCAGGGCGCATCGAACTGGATCCACGGCCTTTCTCGGTCAGGGCGCTGGTCGAGAGCATTGTGGCTCTGCATGCGTCCACGGCCCGACTCAAGGGGGTTGGCCTGCAGGTGCAGGTCAGCCCGAAGGTGCCCAACGCACTACTCGGCGATTCGCTTCGGATCGGTCAGGTGCTCAACAACCTGCTCTCCAACGCGATCAAGTTCACCGAGCGTGGGCAAATCGAGCTCCAGGTCCATGCAGATGATTTTCACGATGCAGACGAGCAGCAGACCGCGTGCTACCAGGTCGAGTTCGTCGTGCGGGACCCTGGCATGGGCATTGCGGCCGACAAGCTGCACGAGGTCTTCGAGCCTTTCTCGCAGGCGGATAACTCCATTACCCGCCGATTTGGCGGCACCGGTCTGGGGCTGACTATTTCTCGCAGGCTGGCTCGTGCCATGCAGGGTGACCTCACCTTGAACAGTGCGCTGGGCATCGGCAGCGTGTTCTGTCTGCGGGTGCCGCTGGCGCAGGCCAGAGAGCAGGACCTGCCTGGCATGGTTGGTGGGTCGCCACCTCGCCGCACCCAGCAGGCGCAGGCCTTGCGCCTGCTGCTGGTTGAGGACAATCTCGTGAATCAGGTGCTGGCCTGCGCATTGCTTGAGCAGGCGGGCCATCAGGTAGAAAAGGCCGCAGACGGCCGTGAGGGCTTGCGGCGCTGGCAGCAGGGCGGCTTCGATGCGGTGCTGATGGACGTCCAGATGCCCGTGCTCGACGGCCTGAATGCCACGCGGGAGTTGCGCGAGATCGAGCGCCAGCAAGGCCTGCGTCGCACGCCAGTGATTGCCATGACGGCCAATGCCATGACGGGCGACCGCGAGCGCTGCCTGGCCGCGGGCATGGACGACTACGTTTCTAAGCCCTTCCGGCGCGAAGATCTGGGCGCCGCGCTAGCGCGCATCCAACCGCCCGATCAATCAGTGCAATCAAATGCGCAGGGGCCCAGCGCAGGGGCTCACTCAGTGGCAAACCCCGGGGTCCATTCCAGCGCTTAATCCAGCGCTTAATCGGCCCACTGCGGCGGATGCTTCCTGACCCACTGCGTGGCCTGGTCGTAGGCATGGGCCAGGCGAAGCACACCCAGGTCATCTCTCGGGGCGCCGATCAGTTGCAGGCCCATCGGCAGTCCACGCGCATCAAAGCCCGCGGGCACGTTCACCGCGGGCACGCCCGCCAGCGTGACCGGGGCCATCACCTCCATCCAGCGGTGATAGGTATCGGACTTGCGACCATTCACCTCAGAAGGCCAGTGCGTGTCCTTGTCAAAAGGAAAGACCTGGGCGCTGGGCAGGACCAGGAAGTCGTACTGCGCAAACAGCGCCAGCACGCGCTGAAACCAGGCGCTGCGCACCGACACGGCCTGCTGGATCTGCAGGGCTGACAGGCCCACTCCCTGCTCGTATTCCCACTGGGCTTCGGGTTTGAGCAGGGCCCATTTTTGCGGGTCCTGGCGGTAGGGCGCAAAGCGGGCGCTGATGGGCAGCGAGCGCAGCACATTGAAGCAGCGCCACAGGGCTTCGGAGTCGAATCCAAGAGGTGCGCGATCCACCCGGCAACCCAGCGTTTCAAAGTCCTTGAGCGCTTTTTCGCACAGGTCGATCACCCCGGGTTCCATGGGCAGGGCGCCATCAAAGTCAGCCAGCCATCCGATTCTCACGCCACGCCAGGCGCCCTCGGGTTGCTCGATCTGATCAGGATGCAGGCGCGGATCATGCGGCAGCGACAGCGGCTGGCGGGCGTCCGGGCCGGCCAGGGTCGCCAGCAGGGCAGTCAGGTCGGGAATGTTTCGCGCCATCGGGCCTTCGGTGGGCAGCTGCGCAAAGAACACTTCTTCCGAAGGCCACTTGGGCACCCGGCCTTGCGAGGGGCGCATGCCAAAGACATTGCACCAGCCGGCCGGATTGCGCAGCGAGCCGCCCATGTCGCTGCCATCGGCCACGGGCAGCAGGCGCAAGGCCAGGGCCACCGCCGCGCCGCCACTCGAGCCGCCGCAGGTGCGGCTCAGGTCGTAGGGGTTGAGCGTGGTGCCGTAGACCGGGTTGTAGCTCTGCGAGCCAAAGCCCCATTCCGGCACATTGGTCTTGCCGATCAGGATCGCGCCGGCGGCCTTCAGGCGCTGGGCCAGCAGGCCATCGGCGGCGGGCACGTTGTCGCGAAAGATCGGCGATCCCCAGGTCGTCTTGATGCCCGCGGTGACTTCCAGATCCTTCACGGCATGCGGAAAGCCGTGCATCCAGCCTCGCGAGTGGCCGCGCGCGAGTTCGGCATCACAGGTGCGCGCTTCGGCCATCAGGGACGCTTCGTCGCGCAGGGCCACAATCGCATTGACCTTGGGGTTCAGGCGTGTAATGCGCTGCAGGCTGGCCCGCATCAGCTCCTCGCAGGAGAATTCGCGGGCATGGAGGGCCCGGGATAGGGCGAGGGCGTCGAGTTCGTGAAAGAGGCTCATGGGATCGGCCGGGGGAGGGCAGGCAGTGGAAATGACCCTGCAGTGTGCCAAAACCCGCCAGACAGGGGTTCGACAGGCTCTATAGTGCTGCCCCATGAAGGGACAAGAGTGACGCCCGATGAAGGGACAGGACAATCGATCGACCGCTGTGGATGTGCTGGTGGTGGGAGGTGGCAATGCCGCCCTGTGCGCAGCGCTGATGGCCCGCGAGGCGGGTGCCTCGGTGCTGTTGCTGGAGGCGGCACCCAAGGCCTGGCGCGGCGGTAATTCCATGCATGTGCGCAATCTGCGCTGCATGCACGACGCCCCACAGGATGTGCTGGTGGATGCCTACCCCGAGGAGGAGTTCTGGCAGGACTTGCTCAAGGTGACCGGCGGGCGGACCAACGAAGCTCTGGCTCGGCGTGTGATCCGCGATTCGGCCACCTGCCGGCCCTGGATGCGCCGCCATGGCGTGCATTTTCAGCCGGCACTGTCGGGTGCGCTGCATGTCTCGCGCACCAATGCCTTCTTCATGGGCGGCGGCAAGGCGCTGGTCAATGCCTACTACCGCAGCGCCGAGGCGCTGGGCGTGCAGATCCGTTACGACACGCCCGTCACCGACATCGAGCTCGATGGCGATCGCTTTGTGGCGGTGCATGCCGGCGC
>JBEELY010000211.1:0-9146 GCA_041167925.1 Pseudomonadota bacterium
CGGCAGCGGGCTGCTGATGGCATTGAGTCTGCTGCGTCCCGAGTTGGGCATCGATCTGGAGCAGGCGATTTACAACCCCTCAAGTCTGAGTTGGCCCGAACCCCGGCCGCCCGGCAGCGACGGCTCGGGCGCGATCGTGCTGCTCTCGGATGGGCGACGCACCACAGGCCCAGACCCGGTGGCGATTGCGCAGCGCGCTGCCGATCTGGGCATCCGGGTGTACACCGTCGGCTTCGGTACGCCCAACGGAACAATCCAGGGCTATGAGGGGTACTCCTTCTATGTGAAGGTGGATGAGGAGGCGCTCAAGGCGGTCGCCCGCATCACCGAAGGCGAGTACTTTTATGCGGCCAGTGCTCAGGATCTGCTGGCGGTCTACCGCAAGCTGCAGGGCAAGCTCGCCCTCGAAACGCGCGAGACCGAGCTGTCTTTTGGCGCGGCCGGTCTGATGTTGCTCCTGTCGGCCCTGGCCCTGCTCTGGGCCTCAGTACGATCGCGGCCGCGGCGGCTTGCGGTCTGAGCCTGCTGGCGGTTTACCTTCCTTGCGCGGTCCGCGCGGCGGCATCGGATCGGTCGGTTGAATACGCAGCATCTGGCTGGCCACGCGGACCTTGGCAAGATGTTTGAGGATGCGCGCGGGCAGACCCTCTGGCAGCTCGACTAGGCTGTGCTGTTCGAGGACCCGGATGCGACCAATCTGGCGCGCCTCCAGGCCAGCCTCATTGGCAATCGCCCCCATCAGGTTGCCGGGCTTGGCACCGTGCGCTTCGCCCACTTCGACCCGGAAGGTCTGCATGCCTGCACCTGCGGCAGAAGTAAAGGGCCGGGCCACCGCAGGTTTGTCGAAGGAAGGTGCCGTACCAGGCTTGTCGAAAGACCTTGTTGACGCGGGTTTTTCGAAGGATCGTGCAGACGCAGGCTTGTCGAAGGATCGTGT
Organism: Pseudomonadota bacterium; assembly: GCA_041167925.1. Taxonomy (GTDB): domain Bacteria; phylum Pseudomonadota; class Gammaproteobacteria; order Burkholderiales; family Burkholderiaceae_E; genus UBA4615. The sequence continues at coordinate 938 of JBEELY010000211.1, forward strand.
AGATGCAGGCTTGTCGAAGGATCGTGCAGTCGCAGGTTTGTCGAAGGATCGCGACGGTTTGCCTTCCTTGAAAGCAGGGGCGGACGACGTGTTGCGGCTCGGACCTGAAGCAGTATCAGCAGCGCCTCCCGTAGCGCTTGCGACCTGCGCTTCAGGCTCATGGCCCTTGGCCAGTAGCAGCGGTAGCCCACCGCGAGACATGCGGGCCAGCGCAGCGGCAATCTCGATGGCAGGGACCCCGTGCTCCTGCTCGTATTCGCTCACGATGGCGGCAAAGGCCTCCAAGCCGCCAGCGTCGATGGTTTCGGTGATGCGCTCCTTGAAGCGGGCGATCCGAACGGCATTGACAGCACGGATGGTGGGTAGCTCGAGCGGGGCGATCGGCTGGCGCGTGGCACGCTCGATGGCCTTGAGGAGCCCACGCTCCCGGGGCGTGACGAACAGAATGGCCTCGCCACTGCGGCCTGCCCGCCCGGTGCGGCCGATGCGGTGGGTATAGGTTTCGGCATCGCTCGGCAGGTCGTAATTGATGACATGGCTGATGCGTTCCACATCCAGCCCACGGGCAGCCACATCGGTGGCCACCAGAATGTCGATTTCTCCTTCGCGCAGCTGGGTGATGGTGCGCTCGCGCTGCTGCTGCACCAGGTCGCCGTTGATGGCGGCAGCCGGAAATCCCCTCGCCTGAAGCTTTTCGGCCAGCTCTTCAGTTTCGATCTTGGTGCGGGTGAAGACGATCATGGCCTCGAAGGGCTCGACCTCGAGAATGCGGGTGAGTGCATCAAGTTTGTGCATGCCGCTCACCAGCCAATGGCGCTGACGGATATTCGTCGCGGTGGTGGTCTTGGCCGCGATCGTGAGCTCGGCCGGATCACGCAGATGCGTGCGCGCAATGCGCCTGATCTCGGGCGGCATGGTGGCCGAAAAGAGCGCGGTCTGGCGCCCCTGGGGTGTCGCGCTCAGGATGCGTTCGACTTCATCCACGAAGCCCATGCGCAGCATTTCGTCAGCTTCGTCGAGCACCAGGGTGCGCAGACTGGACAGATTGAGCGTGCCCTTGTCGAGGTGATCAATGATGCGGCCCGGTGTGCCCACAATGACATGTAGGCCACGACGCAGCGCGGCCATCTGGGTGCCATAGCCTTGACCACCGTAGATGGGCAGCACATGGAAGCCAGGAATCTGGTTGGCGTAACGCTGAAAGGCTTCCGCCACCTGAATGGCCAGCTCGCGGGTGGGCGTGAGTACCAGCGCCTGAGGGGCCCCGGCCTGAGGCTCAAGGCGCGCGAGGATGGGCAGGGCGAAGGCTGCGGTCTTGCCGGTGCCGGTTTGCGCCTGCCCGAGAAGGTCTTTGCCTTCAAGGAGCGGCGGAATAGCGGCCGCCTGAATGGGGGAGGGGGCTTCGTAGCCGACCTGTTGGAGGGCCTGTAGCAGGGCGGGGGGCAGGCCGAGATCGGCAAAGGAGGAGGGTGTCATGTGACGCTATTGTCCCACGTGAGGCCTCTTTACGCGGATTCAGCCTGATGATGGGCTGGTGCTGTCGCTGTCGCTCCCGCAATGACACCAGCCACCAGTCTCATGCGCCTTATTTCTTGCCCAGTCCCAGCAGGGCCGCGCCCTTGGTGTACAGCTCAATGCGTTCCTTCATGAAGGCATCCATCTGCTCCGCGCCGACATTGACGAGTTCGAAGCCGCTTTTTGCTGCGAGCTCCTTCATATCGGGGTCGTTGTTGAGCTGCATGAAGAGTTCAGAGATACGACGACGGGCCTCGGGCGGCGTGGCCTTTGGCACACCGATGCCGCGGTAGGCGCCATCGATCCAGTTGACACCGAGTTCCTTGAAAGTGGGGACGTCTGGCAGCAAGGGATGGCGTTGGTCCATGGCCACCGCCAGCGCGCGCAGACGGCTCTTGTTGTTGATGGCAAAGGGCGTATAGGTCATGGCCCCGTCCACCTGGCTGCCCAGCACGGCGGTCGCCATGTCGCCTGTACCCTTGAATGGCACATAGATGGTCTTGACGCCAAAGGCTGCATTCATGCGCTCATGCGCCGCATGATTGGCCGAATTCAGCCCGGAACCACCCAGTGAGAGCTTGCCAGGGTCCTTCTTGGCGGCTGCGACAAAGTCGGCAAAGGTTTTGATGGGAGAGGCTGCGGGCACAACCAGAATGTCGGGCGTGTAGTGGAACCAGAACACCGGCGTGATGTCGTCGGTCTTGTACTGAACCTGCCCCTCGATTGGCTGGAAGACGATGTGGGGCAGATTGATGCCCACCACAGTGACACCATCAGCCTTCATCTGGTTGATCTGCGACCACATGAGAGCACCGCCCGCGCCCGCCTTGTACTGCACCACGGTTTCAATGGCCGGGCATTGCTTCTTGAGCACGGTCTGCTGATGCCGGGCCGACTGGTCCGACTCACCGCCGGGTGGAAAGGCCTGCCAGTACTGCAGGTTGCGATCGGGGCAAAGGGATTGGGCCAGGGCAGGGGTTGCTCCCGAGAACAGCACCGTCAATGCGCCCAGAGCAAGTGCAGCGGAATGCTTGCGGGCAAACTTGAAGAGAGTCATGGGTCGGTCTCCTTGGATGTTTATGGCAGACGTGGTCGGTCGGAAGATCATGAGGCCAGACGTTCACAGATGGCCTGGGTGACCTGTACCGTGGTCGCCCGCCCTCCCAGGTCTCTTGTGTGCAGGGCGGGCTCAGCCGTAACGGATTCAATCGCCTGCATCAGGCGTTGTGCCGCCTCAATCTCGCCAAGATGCTCAAGCAGCATGACCACCGACCAGAAGGTGCCAATCGGATTGGCCAGGCCCTTGCCCATGATGTCGAACGCCGACCCATGGATGGGCTCGAACATTGAGGGGTAGCGCCGCTGCGGATCGATATTGCCGGTGGGAGCGATACCCAGACTGCCCGCCAGTGCGGCGGCCAGATCGCTGAGAATGTCGGCATGCAGGTTGGTGGCCACGATGGTGTCCAGGGAGGCCGGACGGTTCACCATGCGTGCGGTGGCCGCGTCCACCAGTTCCTTGTCCCAGCGAACGTCCGGAAATTCCGTGGCCACTTGCTGGGCGATCTCATCCCACATCACCATGGCATGGCGTTGCGCATTGCTCTTGGTGACCACGGTGAGCAGCTTGCGCGGCCGGGACCGGGCCAGCTCGAAGGCATAGCGCAGGATGCGCTCGACTCCGGCCCGCGTCATGATCGACACATCGGTGGCCACTTCAATGGGATGGCCTTGATGCGCACGGCCGCCCACGCCCGAGTACTCGCCCTCGGAGTTTTCACGCACGATGACCCAGTCCAGATCCGCCGGGCCACAGCGCTTCAGGGGCGCATCGATCCCGGGCAGGATGCGGGTCGGACGCACATTGGCGTATTGATCAAAGCCCTGGCAGATCTTGAGCCGCAGGCCCCACAGCGTGATGTGATCAGGGATGTGCGGATCGCCTGCAGAACCGAAAAGGATGGCGTCCTTGTCCTTGAGAGACTGCAATCCGTCGGCCGGCATCATGCAGCCATGGATTCGGTAGTAATCGCCACCCCAGTCGAAGTTCTCGAAATCGAATGCGAACTGGCCCGAGGTTTCGGCCAGCCTTTGCATGACCTGCTGACCCGCCGGGATGACTTCCTTGCCGATGCCGTCGCCAGGGATGGTTGCAATGCGATACGTTTTTTTCATGAGGTTCACGCGACGCAGGCCGCTTAAGCAACGCGGCGCAAGCCGCTTGAGGGACGTGGTGCTACCCGATTGAGGACAGAACGCGAACCGCGTCAGAGGCCGGCTTGATCAGGATCCAGGCGGGATGTCGATCGAACCATCGTGCATCCAGGCTGCATGCCCAGGAGCCCGACGGGTTTTGCGCCATTCTTCGAGCATGTCCCACTTCACGGCGTCAAGCCGGGCGTGCATGTCGGGTGTGCCGCAGTCCCAGGCCAGCTCGAGCCGATGCCCATTGGGATCGAAGAAATAAATGCTTTTGAAGATCGTGTGGTTGGTGGGGCCAATCACATCTATGCCCGCCGCTTCAAGACGGGATTTGGCGTCCACCAGATCCTGGTAATTGCCCACCTTGAAGGCAATGTGCTGCACCCATCCTGGGGTGTTTTCGTCGCGGCCCATTTCGGGTGAATTGGGCAACTCGAAAAAGGCCAGCACATTGCCCCCGCCCGCATCCAGAAATACATGCATGTAGGGATCGGGGGCCTTGGTGGAGGGGACCTGATTTTCGGCGATCGCCAGAACGAAGTTCATCCCCAGATGCTGCTGGTACCACATCACGGTCTGATGGGCATCTTTGCAGCGATAGGCCACATGATGCATGCGCTGCAGGTTCATGGCGACGCGCTCCGTGGACTCAGGCAGCCTGCGCCTGCGGCACCGCTTGCGGGCCACGGACCAGCTTGCCCGGAAGGGCTCCGGTGGGTTCGCCGTTGCGGTAAGTGACCACGCCTGAAACGATGGTGGCCACATAGCCTTCGGCTGTTTGCCGCATCCGCCGGCCGCCGGCAGGCAGGTCGTGTGCCACCGTGGGCACGTGCACTTTCAGGCGATTGAAGTCGATCAGGTTGAGATCGGCCTTCAGACCCACCGCGATCTGGCCTCGATCGAGTAGCCCGGCGAGGCGAGCAGGCTCGCTGGTGAGAGCCGCAATGGCCTTGGGCAGATCGATGCGCTCTTGAGGGGCCGCGTCGCGGGCCCAGCGTGCCAGGAAGTAGGTCGGAAAGCTTGCGTCGCAGATCATGCCGTAGTGCGCCCCGCCATCGGCCAGGCCCACCACGGATTGCGGATGGCCGAGCATTTCGCGTACCGCCTTGAGATTGCCATCACGATAGTTGGCGCCAGGCAGATAGAAGATGCCCGTGCCGCCATTGGCGATCAGCAGATCGTAGGCATATTCCTCAACAGACACGCCGGCCGCTTGTGCAAGCTGGTCCATGCGCTGATCGGGTTGCGGTTCGTAGTTAGGCTCGTTTTGCCAGGCATATGCAAACTGAAAAGCCTTGACGGTTTTCAGGTTGACCGGGTTAGTGTCTTCAGCCTGCTCTGAGAGCAATTGGGCTCGCACATGGGGGTCCTGCATGCGGCGCACCCGCTCGGCCAGGGGCAGATCGCGCATGGCCTTGTAGCTGGGGTGGTAGGCAAACGGGTGGAAGCTTAGCTCCAGCCCGTAGAACATGCCTACCGGCCGGGGGGCCACTTGAGCGCGCATCTCCAAGCCATCGTTCGCTGCCTCGGACAATGCTTGCAGGGACTTTTTCCAGGCCAGCGGATCGCCCGCAGGCATTTGAATCAGCGAGTAGGACAGCGGCCGGCCGCTGCGTTCGGCCAGGCGGCGCATCAGCGCGAACTCGGACTCGGCATCGCCCATGGGCGCAGGAATGATCTGCATCACGCCCTTGCCAGCATCCTTCAGGCCTTCGGCCAGGGCACCGAGTTCGGCTTCTTCAGAGAACAGGCTGGGTGCAAGCTCGCCGGCCTTGGTGCGATGAAGCATGTTGCGCGAGGTGGTCACGCCCAGCGCGCCTGCCTCAATGGCCTCGCGGGTGAGTTCACGCATGCGCTGCAGGTCTTGCGCCGTGGGCGGCTCGTGGGTGGCTGCCCGCTCGCCCATCACGTACACCCGCAGGGCCGAATGCGGCAGTTGGGCTGCGATGTCCATGTCGTAGCTGCGAGACTCAAGGGCATCGAGGTATTGCGGGAAAGTCTCCCAGTTCCAGGGGAGACCTTCGGTCATGACGACCTCTGGCACATCCTCGACGCCTTCCATGACCTTGACCAGCATGTCGCGCTGATCGGGCTTGCAGGGTGCAAAGCCCACGCCACAGTTGCCCATGACCACCGAGGTCACCCCATGAAAGCAAGATGGCGCAAGCCGTTGCTCCCAGGTGCTCTGGCCGTCGTAATGGGTATGTACATCGACAAACCCGGGCGTGACCAGAAGACCGCTCGCGTCCAGGGTCTGGGCCGCCTCGCCCTCGATCACACCGATCGCGGCAATTCGCCCATCCTTGATGGCGATGTCGGTTTGTCGGGGCATGCCGCCCATGCCGTCGTGAACGGTGCCGTGACGGATGATCAGATCGAAGCGTGCCATGGGGGTCTCCTGTGGGTCGGATCAGAGCAACAGACCGATCTTAGCCGGGTCGCAGTGTTCCGTCATGAGGCAGGTCGCCTTCAGCGAGGCAAGGGCAGGCGTAGCCATTCCAGGAATTCATGCGCCATTTCGCGATAACCAGCTGGCGTCAAATGAATCATGTCGGAGGCCATCAGGGGCGGACTGGCCTTCGACATGGCCCAGGCCCCGCCGCGTTTTCGCATCGCGATCGACATGTCCCAGCTCAGGCAACCCTGCTCCGCGCCCACTTCGGCCTGAATGCGTGCGGCCTGTGCATGTCTGTCAGGGAAGGTTTTCAGGTCGTAGACCACCTGTCTGACCGTGCGGATGCGATTGCCCGTGCGAACGGTCTTGCGCACCACCTGGCTGGTCACCCGATCACCGGGAGTGATCAGCACGCAGGCCACATCCCCATGGACAGACCTGGCCGCCTGCAAGGTCTGCTCGAATTTGCTGCGGTAGGCGGCCGCGTCCCATTGCGGGCCAGTGACGTCATTGGTGCCGTAAGCCAGCAGAATCAGATCGTAAGGACGCAAGGCCTGTGCCTGGCGCAGCAAGTCTTGCGGCACATGGAGCCAGAAGGCCCCCGAAGCACCAGCGATGCCGTAGTTGTCGAGGACAGCCCCCTGCCTGGTGTCTGCATAAAGTCCGGTCAATCTGACGGGCGCATCGTCCTCGGTGCGGATCATCAGTCTGGACATCGGGTTCTTAGACGAAATCTGGACGGTGGCGATGCCTCGCGGCCCCCGCGTTTCGATGCGACCCAGCCGCTGTCCGTCGACCCAGAGCTCGAATCCCCCTCCGGATTCATGTTGCAGGACATGCAGGCTCAGCAGCAGGGGTTGCTGCTCGGTCGGAAGCGCCTGCCAGTCTGCCTCGAGCTTTGCGCCATTCTGACCGCTCAAAACATAGAGCCCGCTGCCCGCGTCCAGATCGCCAGCGCCTGGCGCACGGGGTGCGACCTCTTCTTTCCAGCCCTGACGGCAGAGCACTGCGTCCAGGGGCAGGCGGATGCCCGCACGGCCCCGCAGAAGATGGGTGTGACCGATGCCACCGGCACCCCATCGGGCCTGTAGCGCCTGGCGCACTGGCGTGGTGAAGAATTCGGCCGCCATGTGACTGCCGCCCCAGATCGCCACCCTGGGCCCGCCTTGGGCGGCACTCAGGTCCAGGCGTGTATGCAGCGCGGCCATGCGATCCGCCGGGGCTTGCAGCCTGACAAGATCGCGCGCATCGGGCGGTGGCAGGGCCTGTGCGAGCATCTCCTTTTCGTCGTCAGCACTGAGCGGAATGATTTCTTCCGCACTGCCTGCGGGCGCAGGAGCGGCGCCTGAGGTCGCAGGTGCCACCGCAGTGGCGGCAGGTGGAGGGCGGCTGCGCACAGGGGCCGGACAGCGCAGCGGTTCAAGCCGCAGGCCGCCTTCGACCTCGAAGGCTTGCATGGGCGGTGGCATCGCCGGCAGGACCTGGCCATGTGCGGATGGCGCAGTCAGTGCCAGCAAGCACAGCAGGGCAATCAGGTCTCGGCTGCGCTGCTTCATCGGCTGCTTCCGGAATGATTTCCCGAGTGGCTTCCAGCGCTACCCTGGGCTGCCCCCTGCTGCGTCCAGAGCGCATACTCGGCCATCAGGGCGTCGGATAAAGCCGTGCCGATTCTGGTCAGACCCTTTTCGGTCAGATGAACCAGATCCGTCCAGGCCATGCCCTGGGAGAGCCATGTCGCAAAAGCGCCGTTGCCGCCCATGAAGGACCAGCTGTCCCAGAAAGCGCAGCCCGCCTGATGGGCTGCCTCTCTTTGAAACTGGACCATTTTTCCCATCACCGGTTTAGAGCGCACCCGCCCGTCATCCCCCTGAAAGGCTTGATCAAGCGGTGCCATGATCAGGCAGGCTGCCTGTGGCGCTCCGCGTCTGACGGTATTGAGCGCGCTCAGATAGGCTTCACGGTACAGACGGCCCTCAGGCGAGGCCAGTCCACCGTGCCCCGTTTCATTTCCGCCCAGCATCAGGATGATGAGGTGAGGCGAACGCGCGGCGGTCTGGGCGGCCAGATGCTCAGGATTGAACTGTCGCATCGATCCGG
>JBEELY010000016.1:0-4289 GCA_041167925.1 Pseudomonadota bacterium
GGCCCACCAGCGAAGAAGTCGGCAAGCTCATGAAACACGCCATGAGCGCGCGCACCTTCCGCAAGCTCTACGGCGATCTCACCAAGGACCATGTCCTGTGGAATGGCGTACCGGCAGCAGCAGGCCAAACCTATGACTGGCCCAAATCCACCTACATTGCCAACCCGCCCTTCTTCCAGGACTTTTCCATGACGCCCGGCGCCTCGGGGTCGATCAAGGGAGCACGGGCGCTGGGCCTGTTCGGTGACTCCATCACCACCGACCACATCTCTCCGGCTGGATCGATCACCGAGAAGTCCCCTGCAGGCCGCTATCTGGTCAGCAACGGCGTTCTCAAGGCCGACTTCAATTCCTACGGTGCACGCCGTGGCAACCACGAGGTCATGATGCGTGGCACGTTTGCCAATGTGCGCATCAAGAACCTCATGCTGCCGCCCAAGACAGACGGCTCGCGCGAGGAAGGCGGCCTGACATTGCATCAGCCCAGTGGCGAGAAGCTGGCGATTTATGATGCCGCGATGAAATATGTCGCGGCAGGAACACCCACCGTCGTCTTCGGCGGTGAAGAATACGGCACAGGGTCATCGCGCGACTGGGCCGCCAAGGGCACTCAGCTTCTTGGCGTGAAGGCGGTGGTGGCCCGCAGCTTCGAGCGTATCCATCGCTCGAATCTGGTGGGTATGGGCGTACTGCCCCTGCAGTTCAAGGGCAAGGATTCCTGGGATTCGCTCGGTATCAAGGGCGACGAGACCTTTGACATCGACATCCCTGTCGACATGAAGCCTCAGCAGGACATCCTGATGACCATCCACAGTGCAGACGGCAGCAGCCGCAAGGTGAAGTTGCTCTCGCGCATCGACACCGCCATTGAGGTCGATTACTTCCGCCACGGCGGCATCCTGCCTTTCGTGCTGCGCGAACTGATGGCCGCCTGACCGGTCTTCATCGGAGTCACCAGCCGGATCCTTGCTCTGACGGCGAGGATCCGGCCAAGCAGACAAGGACCAGCCCTTACACTCGACTCCGATGCACCCGGACCCTACCCCGCACCGCCTGCCTGAGCCTGGACGCGTTCCAGGACCTCAGCGGGAGTCCACAGCGCACCAGGCAGGCTTGCCTAGAGGGCTGACTGCACTGGTTCTGAGCGGGCTCCTCAGCTTCATCCATTTGGGTTTCATCAAGGAGTTGCCGCAGCCCTGGCCGCTATGGCCCGCTGCTGCAGTTGCCTTCGCCTTCGCATGGCGTCATGGCCTGGTCTGGGGCATTCCGGCAGTGCTCGGTGCATTGCCTGTCGCAGCCATCGAATCCGTCACTGCACTGGACCTGCTTGCGCTTCTCATCGGCGTGACCTTGGGCCCTTTGCTTGCAGTGATCGCACTGCGCAAGCAAGAGAGATGGCATCCGTCTCAAAGCACGACCCAGGCGAGTCTTCGCTTTATCGCAGTCATCACCACGATCAGCGCGCCTGCAATCATGCTGAGCAGCGTTCTGCTCGGGCGTGTTGCCACCATCGGCCTACCGACCTCACGGATCGCCGCGTTTCCCTTCGGACTGCCAGCTCTAGGCATGTGGCTTTCAGGCACTGCCTTGCTGCTCATGTTGATTCCCGCCCTGCTTGCCTTGCTCGATGCACAGCCGTACGGCGAGGAGTCCTCCGCTACCGACAGCGCCCCATGGTTTGACCTGTCGGGCCTGGCGATCACCTTTGTGTTCACACTGGGCATTCTGTCGATCGGACTCTCCGACCTACACCGCTTGTCTCAATATGTGTTGTTCGGGGTGTTCCCGATCATGCTCTGGTCAGCGCTGCGAAATGAAGGCCGCAGTCACGCGCTGATGCTGTTTCTGATCGGAGCACCGGCGCTGGGAGCCGCCTTTCACGTCACAAGACAACATGTCGCCAGCTCGGTCGAACTGCTCTGGATGGGCTCCATGTCCTGTCTGGTTCTGGCGTGTGCAGTGGCCTGCGCCATGGTGGCTCATGCTCTGATCACCGACCGAAGACAGGCCCTCGAAGCCTCAAGAAGACTAGGACGGGAAGATGCAGACACCGGTCTGCTCAATGATCGCGGACTGACGTCGGAGATGCAGATCCTGCTGTCGCAGCAGCATCGACCTGCCCTGGGGCTCATCGGACTACAGATTGGAAACCTTTCGGCACTGCGAGAGCTGTGCGGCCCCATCGAAGCGGCCCGAATGGAGGCGCGCATCGCGGGCGTCATGAGGGAACTGCTTGCGACGACCGCTGCGAGATCAAACCGCGTGGCGGCACGCTGGACGGCCGAACGCTTTTTGCTGATGCTGCCCTCGCAGAGCATTTCCGAGCTCCGTGCACTGGGCCGGGAGCTCTACAGCCGACTCTCCGGTGAGACCTTCACTGGCCCGCACGACAGCGTCAGTTTACGAATCAGTGTTGGCGGGATTCTGATCGAGCCTGGGGCCCTGGTGCAGGCCGAGGAAGGCCTCGCCGCCCTCGAAGATGCAATTGGCATTGCTGCTAGTGTCAACGACCCGCAATTGTTCGTCGAGCCGCTCTCACCTTCAATGCTGGCGGCGAGACGGGCGCAGCAAGATCGAACCGAACAGTTGCGGGACGCAATCCGGGAGGGGCGACTCGAGCTCTATGCTCAGCCTGTGATCGATCCAGACGCGCCGGCAGGCATGCTGGCCTATGAGGTCCTGACCAGGGTAAAAGACCGGGAAGGCGCCCTGTTCCAGCCTGCAGAGTTCATGCCCTTGGCTGTCAAGGCCCAATTGCTCGCCAAGCTCGACCGTGCCGTCATTCGCAAAATCTTCGAATGGCTGGCTACCCATCCAAGAGCCCTTGAGCGTACCTGGCGGTGTGCGATCAATCTGGCGGGTCCCTCACTTGATGATCCTGGCCTGCCCGCATTCATTCGCGAGATGAGAATCGCATTCGACATTGCGCCTCAAAAAATCGTGTTCGAGATCACTGAAAGCGCCGCCATTCGACATGCGGCGGAAGCGGCACGGCTGGTTGACGAGCTCAAGTCCGAGGGCTTTGGAATCGCGCTTGACGATTTCGGCACCGGATTGGCGACCTTTGAATATCTGAAGCGCTTTCCGCTGGACTACCTCAAGATCGACGGTTCTTTCATTCGCAACCTCACGCATGACGAGCTCGATGAGGAGATCGTCCTGTCAACGCTGAGGGTGGCAAGCAAGCTCAATCTCAGGGCTGTGGCAGAGCATGTCCACTCGGAAGAGGTCCGTCAGAGACTGCAGACCCTGGGGGTGAGGTATCTGCAAGGCGATCTTTTCGGGCGCGCTGCACCGATTGACACCCTGTTCACCTCGGGCTCGACTGCCTCTACTGGCTCTACTCTCTAGCGAGCTTCGTCTGACTGAACTCGGATCGAAAAGCGCTCTCACAGAGCGGGTGTCTGCCGTCCGACGGTAAAGAACGACAGCTTGGCAGCGAGAACCGCCAAGCCGGCGGGGAGGCGCTCAACATCGTGCATCCGTATTGATCGGGATGCATTGCATGAATGATTCGCAAGTCCTGCTGGAACGGCCGGCAGCCAAATCCGGCGCCACATCGGACTCACCCTGGATCCCCCCCGGATCACTCAATTCGCCGCCCCTGGGAAGCACTTCTGCAGACCTGGTTGCTGCCGAGAGCATCAGCATTGGCGAGGCCTTCGAGCTCTGGCGTTCTTCCCTGCTTCAACTACGCAAGGATGGCGGCGAATCGGTTTGTCGAAGCATGGCCAAAGATGTGCTTCCCTGGATTGGCCATCGTACGATTGGAACGCTACAACGCGATGAGATCGCTGCCGTATTGCAACGCATCGTTGAGCGGGGCTCTTCGCGGCAGGCCGGATGTGTTCTCGCCGATATTCGACAGCTTCTGCGATGGGCACTGCGCCAGGGCCTCATTCAGGATGATCCGAGCCTTGGCCTGCACAAGAATGACTACGCAGGCGATGGCCAGGTCCGCAGCCGCGCTTTGAGTCTTGATGAGGTCAATGAGCTCGCTACCAAGATGAATGTCGCCGGACTCGCTCCCCACATCCGGACTGCCATCTGGCTGATGCTGGCCACGGGCGTCCGAATCGGCGAGATCGCCACAGCACGCTGGCAGGACATCAACATCGATACTCGAACCTGGACGATTCCGGCGCATCTCAACCACAGCGGCCATGCCCATGCAGTGGCCCTATCGGATTTCGTGATCCGACAGCTGCTTAGTGCGAACGGGCAACGGCGCAGCCCGACCTGGGTCTTTCCCTCACGGGATGAATCCGAGCCGATTTCACCCAAGGCAC
>JBEELY010000264.1:0-4200 GCA_041167925.1 Pseudomonadota bacterium
GCGATGCCCAGGATGGCGATGTTGGAGACATTGCGGCCCCAGGCCACGGTGGACTCAAACAGATCGCAGCGTCCGCCCGCTTCGCGCTGGCGCGCGACCTCATACAGGCCCATCGCCAAAAAGGGGCCGAGCAGCATAAAGCCACCCATGAGCGCCATCATGAGACCAGGCGAGCTGCGCAGCAGCGCCGCCAATGCCCAGCCCATGGCGGCAAAACACAGGCCATAAAACAGGCTGGGCCAGGGCTGCGCGCGCAGGTCGCGTGCACCGCGTGCGAGCCAGCGCAGCGGCGCGGTCGGCCTGACCTCGGCCAGCACGGGAAAACGGGTGGGCGATGTACTCATGGCTTAGGTCGATCGCACAGGGGCCGAGCCCCGACAGATGTCATTGTCCACAGAAGTCATGGACGAACGGATCTTCTTGCAGGCTTCAAAAAGTTTGCTTGCGAGACCGTTGAGCAAACTTCTAAAATACACACGTTTATGTACACACATTCTGATTCAATGCCTCCCGTTCGTACGCGTGTCTTCATGAATGGCAACAGTCAGGCGGTTCGCATTCCGGCCGCGTTCCGGCTCGACTGCCAGGATGTCGAGATCGAGCAGACCGACTCCGGCGCCCTTCTCATCCGGCCTCTGGTCGCCCGCAGGGGCCAAAAACTCCTACAGGCCGTCAAAGGCATCGACCCGGACTTCATTGCAGCGCTTGAAGAAGCGCGGTCGCGGCCCGACCCGATCCAGGAGCGTGAGGCGCTGTGAAGTCCTCTGGCCGGCTGTTCCTGCTGGACACCAACATCCTGATCTACATCCTGAAGGGCGCACCCGAATCGGTGGCGCGCAAGATCGATCGGCTCAAACCCGAAGACCAACTGGGCATGTCCTGGATCACCTGGGCCGAGCTGCTCCTGGGCGCGCTGCGCAGCAACCGAACTGAGCAGGTCAAGACGCAGCTCGAGGCCATTCGACAGGTGATTCCTGTGCTGCTTCCCGAATCCCCGCTCATCTGCTCGTATCATGCCGAACACTCCGCCCGATTGCGGGCGGCCGGCACGCCGATCGGCGGCAACGATCTGTGGATTGCGGCGCATGCGCTGGCCCTGGGCGCCACGCTGGTCACCCACAATCTGAAGGAATTCCGACGCATTCGCGGCTTGAGCCTCGAAGACTGGGCGAACAAAGCATGAACACTCCCGAACATCTCGACGTCCTGGTCATTGGTGCCGGCATCTCCGGCATCAGCGCGGGCTATCACCTGCAAACCATGTGCCCGGAACGCAGCTGGGCCATCCTCGAGGCGCGTAGCGCCATGGGCGGCACCTGGGATCTGTTCCGCTATCCCGGTATCCGCTCGGACTCCGACATGCAGACCTTCGGCTTTGGTTTTCGGCCCTGGCCCAATCCCAAGGCCATCAGCGAAGCCGACGAAATCCTCGCTTATCTCAAAGACACGGCCCGCGAATACCGCATCGACGAGCACATCCGCTATGGCCACAAGCTGATCGCCGCCGACTGGTCGTCCAAAGATGCCTGCTGGACCCTGCGCCTGCAGGTCACCGAAGGCAATGCAGCGCCGCAGGAGCGCACGCTGCGCTGCAATTTCCTGCTCATGTGCAGCGGCTACTACGACTATGACCGCGGCTATCAGCCCGAGTACCCGGGCGTGGAGCGCTATCGCGGCCGCCTGGTGCATCCGCAGTTCTGGACGCCCGACATCAGCTGGCAGGGCAAGCGCGTGGTGGTGATCGGCAGTGGGGCCACGGCCGTCACGCTGGTGCCCTCCATGGCGCAAGAGGCCGAACAGGTCACCATGCTGCAGCGCTCGCCCACCTGGATCCTGTCGCGGCCGGCCATCGACCCCATCGGCAAGCAGCTGCAGCGCTTTTTGCCCGCCGGACTGGCGCATCGACTGACCAAAGCCAAGAACCTGGCCATGGGCTCCTGGTTTTATCGCCTATGCCGCAACAACCCGGAGCGCGCTGCCCGCGGCCTGCTCAAGCTCGTGAGCAAGCAGCTGCCCGAGGGCTATGACGTGCAAACGCACTTCACGCCACGCTACAAACCCTGGGAGCAGCGCCTGTGCCTGGTGCCCAACGGGGATCTCTTCAAGGCCATCCGCAAGGGCAAGGCCGAGGTGGTCACCGACCATATCGAGACCTTTACCGAGACCGGCATTCGGCTGAAGTCCGGCCGCGAACTGCAGGCTGATCTGGTGGTCTCAGCCACGGGGCTGGAGCTCAAGTTCATGGGCGGCATTGCGCTGTCGATGGACGGGCGGCCGGTGGATCCGCGTGATTCGCTGCCCTACAAGGGCCTGATGCTGAGCGGCATTCCCAACCTCGCCCTGGTGTTTGGCTACACCAATGCCTCCTGGACGCTGCGCGCTGATCTGGTCAATGCCTATGTGGGCCGCCTGCTGCAGCACATGCGCCAGACCAACACCGCCTGGGTCATTCCCAAACCGCCCTCGCAGACCGTGCCCACGGCACCCTGGGTTGATTTTTCATCCGGCTATTTTCAGCGTGCGCTCGATCGATTTCCGAAACAGGGCGAGATCGCACCCTGGCGAACGGAGCAGAATTACAAGCGTGATGTCGAACTGTTGAAAAAAGCGCCACTGGAAGACGGCGTGCTGCAGTTCGGACGGCCCTGAACGCGACCGACCGAATCAAAATCAAGGAGACCCGAAATGAAGATGCCGCTTGAAGATGTGGTTGTGATCGACCTCTCGCATGCCCTGGCCGGCCCGCACTGCTCGACCATGCTGGCCGATTACGGCGCACAGGTCTACAAGCTGGAGTCGCCCGATGGCGGCGACATTTCGCGCGCCTGGGGCGCCGCAGCCGGAACGGGCGGGGCAGAGTCAGCCTACTTCGTGTCCCTGCATCGCAACAAGAAGGGCCTGTCGATCAACCTCAAGGACCCCAAGGGCAAGGAGCTCTTCCTCAAGGTGATCGAAAAGGCTGACGTGCTGATTGAGAACTTCCGCCCCGGTGCGCTGGAAAAACTCGGCCTGGGCTATGAGGCGGTCAGCGCACGTAACCCCGGCATCATCTACGCCTCCATCTCGGGCTTCGGCCAGGACGGCCCCTATCGCGAACGCGCGGCCATGGACCTCATCCTGCAGGCCGAGAGCGGCATGATCAGCATTACCGGTGAAGAAGACGGTCGCGGCGTGCGCTGCGGTGTGTCCATCGCGGACATGGCCGCCGGCATGTACACCGCCTACGGCATCCTTCTGGCGCTGCGCGTGAAGGACAAAACCGGCGTGGGCCAGCGCATTGACATGTCCATGATGGAGGGTCAGCTCGGTCTGCTCAACACCCTGGTGGCCTCCTATGGCGTGGACCGCGAAATGCCCAAACCGATGGGCACGGCCTACAAGGCCCTGCTGCCCTATCAGACCCTGCGCACCAAATCGCGCGACCTCGCCATTGCGGTAGGCAGCGAGAAGCTCTGGAAGATCTTCTGCCCGGTGATCGGCCGGCCCGACCTGCTGAGCGACCCGCGCTTTGCCAACAACCGGCTGCGCGTGACCAACCGGGTCGATCTGATCAACATCGTGCAGGAGGCCATGCTCACCAAGACCTACGAAGAGTGGGAGCGCATCCTGCTCGATGTGGGCATTCCGGTGGGTGCAGTCAATGACATCGGTCAGGTGGTCGACCATCCGCAGGTGGCGGCCCGCCAGGCGCTGCTCACCATGGACCATCCGCGCTCGGGCAAGGTGATCATGGCCAATGCGCCGGTGCGTCTGAGCAAGACGCCGGGCTCGGTGCGTACGCCCGCGCCGGGCTTGGGCGAGCATACGGCCGAGGCGCTCAATACGCTGCTGGGGCTGTCGGCTGAAGAGGTGAAGCAGCTGGCTGCGGCGGGGGTGGTGGTGGCGGGGTGAGGGCTTGGAGGGCTTGGAGGGCTTGAGGGCTTCACGGCGCAAGCCCTGAGCGTGCTGGCACTCCGGGCTCGCCACGATATCGCTGCGCGCTAGCTCGATTCGTGCGTCCTCTGTAAGTTTCACGAGTGTAGCGACCGAGGTCCACAATGCTTGCCATCCGACTGCCCAAGGATATCGAAGACCGCCTGAGTCAACTCGCACTCGAAAGCGGTCTGACAAAGACAGCACTCGCCCGGAAAGCCATCCTCGAGTTCATTGACGAACTCGAGGATTACCACCTGGCTGAGGCGCGAGCACGGAAAAACCGCA
>JBEELY010000267.1:0-3226 GCA_041167925.1 Pseudomonadota bacterium
TACCTCAAGGACGCCAAGCCGATCCGCGTGAATGGTGATCAGGCGCTTCCGGTGAAAGGCTCGGCGGCCAATGCCGTGTCCACCAAGCAGGCCGAGCACACCTACGGGCTGATGATGCACATGTCGCAGTCCCTGGGCGTGAATTGCACCTATTGCCACAACACGCAGTCCTTCCAGTCGTGGGAGATCTCGCCGCCGCAGCGTGCTACCGCCTGGCACGGTATCCGCATGGCACGAGGCCTGAACACCGACTACATGGTGCCGCTCACCGAGACCTTCCCCAAGCATCGTCTGGGTCCCAAGGGCGATGTGGCCAAGGTGGGTTGCGGCACTTGCCACCAGGGCGTCTTCAAGCCGCTCTATGGCGAGCAGATGGCCAAGGCACATCCTGAGCTGCAGGCACCGCTTGCTGGCGCCCCGCGTGATGCGGTGCCCGCATGGATCGCCGCTGCCGCTGCACCTGCTGCAGCTCCGGCCGCCGCGCCTGCTGCCGCTGATGCCGACAAGAAGGATGGCGACAAGAAGTAAATCCGGTGCGGGGCACTGATGCGGACGCTCGAACGCCCGCCTGTGCCCTCGCCGAACACTGAGCGCGGCATGAACCAGCGCCTCTCCTCCCCGTAGTGCCTCCACGGCCGATCTATCCGATCGGCCGTTTTCTTGATGGCTGTCTGAGTACCCGTCGCTTCGATTGCTCTTCGCTCCAAGTGCTCCCTGATTCGACTGCTCCGTTTTCCATGCCGCACTCGGCTTCTTCGCCCTCGATCGAACCCCTGCCTTCGCGAGGCCGTGAGGCTTCAGGGCGACCGCGCTTTGATGCGCCCGTGCCCGACGGCGGCTATCTGTGGTGGTATCTCGATGCACTCTCGGACGATGGCGCGCATGGCCTGAGCATCATTGCCTTCGTAGGCAGCGTGTTCTCGCCCTATTACGCCTGGGCCCGCGCCCGCGGTGGTGGCGTCGCCACGGCCGAGCACTACTGCGCAATCAACGTGGCGCTCTATGGTGCCGGGGGCCAGCGCTGGACCATGACCGAGCGCGGCCGCAGCCAGATCCGGCGCAGCCCGCAGCGCTATGACATCGGCCCGAGCAGCATTGGGCTCGAAGGCGATGAGGTGGTGGTGCGCATTAATGAGTGGGCTGTGCCCATTCCACGCAGAGTGCGAGGCGAGGTGCGTCTGAAGCCGGGCGCCTGGTGCGGCTTTGTGGCGGGCCTGGATGCAGCAGCGCGACACCGCTGGGGGCCCATGGCGCCCTGTGCGCGCATCGAGGTTGAACTCGAGTCGCCCAAGATCCGCTGGTCCGGCCCGGCCTATATGGACTCCAACGAGGGCGACGATCCGATCGACCATGCCTTTGCCGACTGGGACTGGTCTCGGGCTCGCATGCGCGATGGCAGCACGACGGTCATCTACGATGTGCGCGCACCTGAAAATAAAGTTCGTGCTTCGGAGGCCGATGCGCGTGCACATGAGCGCGCCGTACCTCATGCCGCGAGCCGATCCCGCGTCATCGCCCAGCGCTTCCTGACCGACGGTCGCAGCGAGCCCTTCGAGCCGCCACCGCGACAACATCTGCCCGCCAGCCCGATCTGGCGCATTGCCCGTGGTGTGCGCACCGAGCCCGAACATCCGGCCCGAGTGATTGACACCCTGGAAGACACGCCCTTTTACGCGCGCTCCACGCTGCAGAGCGGGGTGCTGGGTGAACCGGTGGTGGCCATCCATGAGTCTCTCAGCCTGCCCCGGCTACGGAGCCTGCCGGTTCGCTTGATGTTGCCCTGGAAGATGCCGCGGCGGGGGTAGGGTGTACTACAGGCCTAGGGCTAACCCAGTTAAGCGCTTATTGAAGCGCTTATAATGTACGTAATCTTGTACATCAATTGAGTAGGACTCCGATGGTCATCTTCGTGAACGACGTGGTCTCGCTCTCACAGGCCCGGGCCAATCTTTCCGAGCTGGCAGATCAGGCCAAGGCGGGCGCCGAAAAAATCATCACGAAGAACGGTGAGAGCTATGTGGCCCTCATCGATGCCCAAAGGCTGGACTATTACCACCAGTTGGAGCGTGAACGCATCCACCTGCTCTTGATCGACGATGCCCGGCAGGGTTTGGCCGATGTCGCGGCAGGCAAGGTCAAGGATGCGCGCGCCACCTTGAGCGCCCTCAAGCGCCGTCGCGCAAGCAAGAAGGCCGACTGAACACAAGGACGGCGCATCAAAAGGCGAGCCGGCTGATGAGCAGGCTGGACGCGGGTCAGAAAACTCACTGAGCACGGCGATTCATCGTGACTTCAAGGCGCAGCGTCAGAATCACCGCTCACTTCGAGCGTAGCCTCGAGACGCTCGAGTCTTTCCTTGCCGCCGCAGATGCTTCGCACTCCTTCGACGCCCTGTTAAGCGAACTCACCGACACGGTCATTCCCAACCTTGAGCAGTTCCCGGGCTTGGGGCGAGTGTTTCTCGAACACCCCGCCCGTTCGGTCGAGGCCGTCAACGGGGCAGCTCTCCTGACCCAACAGCTCGCCGATGCAGGTCAGGGTAGTGAGCTGCGCGACTACGTGATGACCCATCACGTTCTGCTCTACGCACGGATCAAAGACACGGTGTACCTGTTGTCGATCCGTCACCAGAAGCAGTTGTCATTCGATTTCGAAGGGCTGTGGGTACGGCGATAAGCTATTCGTCCAGCCCATGTACGGCACCGCCGAGCTGGGCAAAGGCCTTGAGGCCGCGATCAAGCGACAGCTCGGATTGAAGTGAGAACACCATGTTTGATTACCCCGTGATCTTGACCCCCGACGGCGACACTGTGCTGGTCACGTTTCCTGACGTGCCCGAGGCGTTTACTTTTGGTGCCGATGAAGACGAGGCTCTGCTGCAGGCCGTGGATGCGCTGGAAACGGCACTGTCGTTCTATGTTGAAGCACGTAAGCCGCTGCCGCTGCCAAGCAAGGTCAAGCGAGGTCAGCGCACCGTGCGCCCATCCGCCTTGGAGGGTGCAAAGCTGGGCGTGTACCAGGCCATGACCGAGCAAGGCATCAAGAAGTCAGAACTGGCAAGGCGCCTGGGTTGGCATATGCCGCAGGTTGATCGGCTGTTCGACCTGCGCCATGCCTCGCGACTAGATCAGATCGAAGCTGCAGCGCGGGTGCTGGGTCGGCAACTTGAAGTGCGGGTCGCCTGAGTGAAGTGATCTCCATGGCTCGCGACTTGGGTTGAACACGC
>JBEELY010000459.1:0-5824 GCA_041167925.1 Pseudomonadota bacterium
ATGATGAGGATGCGCTTGGGCACTTTGAACTCGGCGGCGCGGCTGCTCACGAAATCCTGCAGGTCGCGCTCGCTGGCCTGCTGACCTTCACGTAGAACGACTGCAGCGGCCACCTCTTCGCCCAGCTTGGGATGAGGCATGCCAAAGCACACCACCTGCGACACCGCAGGATGGTCCATGAGGATCTCGTCAACTTCGCGCGGGCTGATTTTTTCGCCACCGCGGTTGATGATTTCTTTGAGGCGACCGGTGATGCTGATGTAGCCATCGGCATCCATGACGCCCTGGTCGCCCGTACGGAACCAGCCGTTAGAGAAGGCCTCGGCATTGGCCTTCGGATTGCTCTCGTAGCCGGCGGTGACGTTCGGTCCGCGAATCACGATTTCACCGGTGTCGCCCCGGGCCAGCAGGGCGCCGGATTCATCCATGATGGCGATCTCGGGGCCCGCGGCCACGCCCACCGTACCCGGCTTGCGCACCGCAGGTGGCAATGGGTTAGAGGCCATCTGGTGCGTGGCCTCGGTCATGCCATAGGACTCGATCAGGGGGGCGCCAAACACCTCTTCGAGTTCGCGAATAACCTGCGGCGGAATCGACGAAGACGAGGAGCGCAGGAAGCGCAGCGGATGGCGCGCGATGATGTCGCGGTTCTTGGGCGCACGGGCCAGGATGGTCTGGTGCATCGTGGGCACGGCCGTGTACCAGGTCGGTCGGGCCTCATCCATCCAGGCGAAGAACTTCAGCGCATTAAAGCCCGGAGTGCAGAAGACCTGCGAGCCCGCAGACAGCGGCGCCAGAATGCCGGCGATCAGCCCGTGGATGTGAAAGAGCGGCATGATGTTCAGGCCGCGGTCTGCGCCGGTGAGCTGCAGCGTGGTGCGAATGTGACGGGCCGACGCGCACAGATTGGCCTGCGAGAGCGGGACAATCTTGGGTCGCGAGGTGGTGCCCGAAGTGTGCAGCAGCATCGAGACATCGTCGGGCTGGGCAGCGCCGGGCGATCGGGCTGCGCCCGAGCCGCTCTGGCCGTCCTGGGCCTTGAGCGAAAACGCGCCTGCTGGCGCCCCTTCAAGCACATGCAACTCAAGGATGCGTACCCCGAGCGATCGGGCCACCTCGACCGCGGGCGAAGTGCTGCCTGCACCAACAATCAAGGCCGCTGCCTTGAGGTCATCGAGATAGAAGCGGAACTCGTCAGCCCGGTAGGCCGGGTTGAGCGGTGCGCTGGTGACTGCGCAGGCGCAGGCAACAAAGCAGGCCGCCATTTCGGGGCCGTTATCGAGCACGATCGCCACGCGGTCATTGCGCCCGATGCCCTGCTGGTTGAGGAATTCGCGGGTCTCGACAATCAGGGCGCGCAGCTCGCCATAGCGCAAACCGGCACGGGAAGGTGCCGACAGGGCGATCGCGGCGTCGTCACCAGCCGCGAACAGTTCAAGCAGGGTTTGTCCCATCAGGGTCCTCGACAAAATCAGGCAAATACCGGGCGGCCATGCAGCGGCTCGGTGTGGGTTCAAGCAGGAAGGGCAACGGCAGACCAGCCGGGCCAAACCGTCAATGTTAAGCCCTGGCGGGGAAAGCGCAGGGGGAGGCGTATTTCAATACCGTTGCAATATCGAAGTTATAGCCTAGTTGTCCAGGACAAACAATGAAACATCTCGATGTTTTCGTTCTGCGTACGGTCATCTTGCATCGTGAAATAATGACGGAATGAAAATCGCTGCCTGGAACGTCAACTCCCTCAAGATCCGCCTGCCTCAGGTACTGCAGTGGCTAGAGACCACCGCGGTCGATGTGCTCTGCCTGCAGGAGACCAAGCTGACCGACGACCGGTTTCCGCATGCCGCCTTGGCTGAAGCCGGATATCGGGCAATTTGCTCCGGTCAGCCGACCTACAACGGCGTGGCACTGCTGTGGCGCGCAGATCGTGGCTGGGAAGCAGAAGAAGTGGTCATTGGAAACCCGCAGTTTCCAGATGAACAGCGAAGGCTGATTACCGCCAGCCTGGGAGGCGTGCGCATCACGAGTGCCTATGTGCCCAACGGACAGGTGGTGGGCAGCGAAAAATACGACTACAAGCTGCGCTGGCTTGATGCCTTGCACGCCTGGGTGCAACAAGACCTGGCGCGGCACCCGGACTGGGTGTTGGCCGGCGACTACAACATCGCCCCCGAAGACCGCGACGTGCACGATCCCGCAGCCTGGGCAGGCCAGGTGCTGTGCTCAGACCCCGAGCGCGAACGCTTTCGCAAGCTCACCGAACTCGGGCTCAACGATGCTTATCGCCTGTTCGAACAGGCGCCCAAGACCTACAGCTGGTGGGACTACCGGCAACTGGCCTTTCGGCGCAACAAGGGCCTGCGCATTGATCACCTGCTGGTTTCGGACTCACTGCGTGCATCGGTGCAATCGTGCAGCATCGACAAGGCGGTCCGGGCCCAAGAGCAACCCTCTGACCATGCTCCGGTGGTCCTCGAACTGAATCGCACCTGAGCCTGCGCAAGTCTCAGCTCCGCAGCGCCGGCAGCATCTTTCCCAAGAGCCCGGGCAGGCTCTGAGGGGGATGGGTCGTGTTCAGATACTCAAGCAGCGCGCTGGTGTTCACTCTGGGAATGGGCGTAGGGATGGGCACAGCAGCGGGCCTACTCCCGGGCGCTGCCTTTGCACAGCCGGCGGTTTCCTCCGAGTCTCCGGTTTCGCCCGACTATGGGCGCTCTGAATACCTGTCGAACTGCGCGGGCTGCCATGGAATCGAAGGCCGGGGTGACGGACACTTTCGCGAATTCCTGGTGCGCGCGCCGGCCGATCTGAGCAGGCTTTCAAGAGAAAATCAGGGTGTTTTTCCGGTGCAGCGCGTGATCGACGTCATCGATGGCCGAACACTGATCGCGGGCCATGGGCAACGCGAGATGCCCATCTGGGGCGCCGACTACCGGGCACAAGCGCACGCGCTCTATGGCGGGAGTGGACCCGTTCATGCGGAATCATATGTCCGCTACCGCATCCAGTTGCTGATCGGGTATCTGATGCGACTTCAACAGCCCTGATCAGCGATCATCCTCTAATTTGAGCTCGGCAATCTTGCGGGTGATCGTATTGCGTCCGATCCCAAGACGAAGCGCGGCATCGATTCGTCGACCCCGAGTATGTCTGAGCGCCGTTCGCAAAATGACCGACTCGAATTCACGCGTCAGACCGTCCATGAGTGATGATTCCTCAGGCGGCTCACGCCAGGCCGCCGACTGTTCGGCCAGAAGGCGGGACACTTCGCGCTCGAGGGCTTCGCTCCACATCTCGGCAACAGCAGCACTGCCCCCTTGTTGGGTGAGCCCCGAGTGCATCCCGGACGCCATCCCCGACACCATACCTCTTGCTGAAGCATGGCCGACGGTCGAGGGCGCTACCGTGTCGGTCGGGGCTCCGTCGCTATCACCCAGCCCGGAGCCGACCAGCACCGAGCCCAGCCCCTGCGCATCAAGGCCAACAAGCTGTGTACTCGCCACGCCATCCCGGGCCAGTGACTCCAGAATCTCGGGCGGCAGATCCTTCACTTCGACCACCTGTCCGGGCGCCATCACATTGAGCCACTGACAGACATTCTGGAGCTGGCGCACATTGCCAGGCCAACGAAAACGCTCGAGGTACACCAAGGCCTCATCCGACAGACGCTTGGGCTCCACGCCCAGATCGATCGCGCTACGTGCCAGGAAATGCCGGGCCAGCAGGCTGATGTCTTCGACGCGTTCACGCAAGGGCGGCAGGCGCAGCCGGATGACATTCAAGCGATGAAAAAGGTCTTCGCGAAAGAGGCCCTGGCGCACGCGCTCTTCGAGATTCTGATGCGTGGCCGTCACCACACGCACATTGGCCTTGAGTGGCTGATGCCCGCCAACCCGGTAAAAATGGCCATCGGACAATACACGAAGGAGCCGGGTCTGTAGGTCGGCAGGCATATCGCCGATCTCGTCGAGAAAGAGCGTGCCACCCTCGGCCTGTTCGAAGCGCCCTCGGCGCATCTGCTGAGCCCCCGTGAAGGCGCCACGCTCATGACCAAAGAGTTCGCTTTCAAGCAGATCCTTGGGAATGGCGGCCGCATTCAAAGCCACAAATGGCTTGGAGGCCCGGGCGCTGTGCCTGTGCAGGGCCTGGGCAATCAACTCCTTGCCGCTGCCGGACTCACCGGTGATCAGCACCGTGACATTGGACTGCGACAGTCTGCCGATCGCGCGAAAAACCTCCTGCATGGCCGGGGCCTGGCCCAGCAGCTCGGGCGCCTCCCCTGTGGATTCGACCGCCGCCGCTTCACGTTCACCCTCCTCCACCGCACGACGAATCAGCGCAATCGCTTTCGGAAGGTCGAAAGGTTTGGGCAGGTAGTCGAAGGCGCCGCCCTGAAATGAGGACACCGCGCTATCGAGATCGGAATAAGCCGTCATGATGATGACCGGCAGTCCGGGATATTGGGCCTTGGCCTGCTGGAGCAACTGCAGACCACTTTCACCCGGCATCCGGATGTCGGAAACCAGCACACGCGGCGCCCCCTCGGGCAAGGCGCTCAGACAGGCCTGAGCCGAGTCGAAGACCCGCACCGAGAGGCCCTCCTTGCCGAGAGCACGCTCAAGAACCCATCGGATCGACTGGTCATCATCAACCACCCACACTGCTTCCATGCGCGACCCGTTGCCGTTGTGACTGCCTCAACCCCATAACACCATGCAGGCGACTCAGGGCAAGGGCAGCAGGATTCTGAAATCGGTGCGTCCTGGTCGGCTGTCACAGTCGATCAGCCCGCCGTGCTGCTGCACGAAGGTCTGAGCGAGTGTCAGTCCCAGTCCGCTGCCACCTTCGCGGCCACTGACGAGCGGAAGGAAGATCCGGTCTCGAATCGCCTCCGGAATGCCCGGGCCACTGTCAACCACATGCAAATCCAGTGCCAGCCGACTCAATCGCCCCGCAATGATGACCTTGCGGGCGATCCGCGTGACCAGACGGATCGTGCCCTGGCCTGCCATGGCCTGGGCTGCGTTCTGCACCAGATTGAGCAAGACCTGAATGAGCTGCTGCTTGTCACCACGGAAAGCAGGCAGGCTGGCATCGTAGTCGCGCACGATGGTCAGGCCGCGTGAATACTCGGCGAGCACAACCGAGCGGACCCGTTCGAGCACCTCGTGAATCTCCACTTCACTGATCTCTCTGGACTGCCGGTGCGGTGCCAGCAGCCTGTCGAGCAGCCTCTGCAGGCGGTCGGATTCCTTGATGATGACCTGCGTGTATTCGCGCAGGCTGTTGTCCCCGAATTCGCCCTCAAGCAACTGTGCTGCGCCGCGAATCCCGCCAAGGGGGTTCTTGATCTCATGCGCCAGATTGCGTACCAGTTCGCGGTTGGCCTGCGCCGACTCGAGAATCCTGGCCTCGCGGTCCGCGCGAATCCGTTGATCGATTTCGCGAAATTCAAGCAGCAGTGAGCCAAGATCCGACTCGGGCACAACCGCCACACAGTGCAGCTCAAGCACTTCGCGACCAAGCCGATCAAGAGACAGGTCTAGGCGCTTCTCAGTAAAGGCAGCACCCATGGCCTCATCGAGCAAAGCATCGAGCACGGCGCCATTGGCAAATTGCCTTGCAAACACGCTGCCTTCAAGCAGCTTCAAGGGGGCATCGAAGAGCTGCTCTGCCGCCATGTTGGCAAAGCGCACCTGACCCCGCTCATCGAGCAAGACCACCGCACAAGCCAGCACATCCAGACCTGAGAGCCGTGAGGCCATTTCGCGTCGACGCTCGCGGTGCGGCGGCCAGCGGTTGTTTGGGCTTTCGGAGTGCTGAT
>JBEELY010000010.1:0-5716 GCA_041167925.1 Pseudomonadota bacterium
ACCGCCGTGCCGAAGGCCCAGGCCGGGTTCTTGCCAAAGTAGTAGTACATGGCGGTGTGTCCGGCCTCGACCGTGCCATTTTGAACCGCATCAAGCACCTGCAGCGGCGGCACGATTTCGCCAGCAGCATGCACGGTGACTTGAAAGCGCCCGCCGGTGATGGCGGTGACCCGCTTGGCAACCACTTCGGCAGCGCCATAAATGGTGTCCAGGCTTTTTGGAAAGCTTGAGGCGATACGCCAGCGCACCTGAGGCTGCGCGCTGATGATGGCCGGCGCGGCCAATGCCGCGGTTGCAGTGGCGCCGACAGTGGCTTTCTGGATGAAGGAACGACGTTGCATGAAGTCTCCAGTGGAACAAGGTCCAGGGGATTAGAGGAGAAGGATCGCAGGGGGACCGAAAAAGGAGTCGAAGGGAAATCAGAGAGAATCTCAGGTGCCCTGAGCTTCTGTCTTACGACTGAAGCGCGACGATGATAGGCGCAGAAGCCAGACTGGGCAATCAAGTCTTGAGATTGCGTTTACGTGCCAGGGCCGCAAACCAAGCGGACGCTTTCGCAGGCGCAAGACGGTAGAGCAGGTCACCAATCCGTGCGTCGGTGCCAATCAGCAACCGGGTCTGTCGACGGTCAAGCGCCCGCAGGATGGCGGCAGCCGTCTGCTCAGGCGTGGTGCGGGCCACCTGCAGAAAATTGTTCCTGAGCGCGGTCTCATCTTTTGCGACGCTGCTGAGATCGCCAATGCGAGCCTGTTCGACGATGCGGGTGCGCACGCCGCCGGGGTGCACGCAAAGTACATGCACCGCGTGCCGACTCGAAGGCTGCGTTGGCGGATGCCGGAGTTCCTCACGAAGCGCATCTGAGAATGCGCGCACCGCCGCTTTGCTGGCGTTGTACATGGACTGCGAAGGCAGGGACAACATCGCGAAAATGCTGGACAGATTCACGATGGCGCTGCCAGGCTGGGACTGGAGTTGGGGCGTGAAGACCTGACTGCCGTGCACCACCCCCCAGAAATTGATGCCGATGATCCAGCGCGCATCCTCCATGGTCATGGAGGCCAGAGGATCGACCAGTGCCACGCCGGCGTTGTTGATCAACACCGAGGCCGCACCGAAGCGTGAAGCGCAGGCGTCGGCAAGCGCGACCACCTGATCGCGATCAGCGACATCGCAATGTTGCGCGAGGAGTTCAGTCCCTCGAGAGGACAGATCTGCAGCCAGGGCTGCGAGTCGGTCGCGATCGACATCGGCCAGGACCAGCTTGGCGCCACGCTGCGCCCAGGCCTGCGCAAGGGCAGCACCAATGCCTGAAGCGGCACCGGTGACCACGACAACGGGGGGCATGGAATGTCGCAAGATTCAGCCCAGCCGTGCGCGGGCCTGCGCAATCGCGAGGCGAACCTGCTCTGGAGCCGTGCCGCCCACATGCTTGCGTGACTGCACCGACCCTTCCAGGGTGAGGCTGGCATAGGCGTCGGGCCCAAGTACGGGCGACAAGGCCTGCAGTTCCTGCAGTGTCAATTGCTCAAGCGAGCGCCCCGAGTCAGCGGCGATCCGCACGGCATGCGCCACTGCCTCATGGGCATCCCGGAAGGCCAGCCCCTTGCGCACCAGATGGTCGGCCAGATCGGTGGCCGTCGAAAAGCCCTCGGCGGCAGCCTGGCGCATGCGTTCGGTGCGTACCTCAATACCGCCCACCAGATCGATGAAGATGCGAAGGGTGTCACGCAGGGTATCGGCCGCATCGAACAGCGGCTCCTTGTCTTCCTGGTTGTCCTTGTTATAGGCCAGGGGCTGCCCCTTCATGAGGGTCAGCAGGGCGATCAGATGGCCGTTGACCCGCCCGGTCTTGCCGCGGGCGAGCTCCGGCACGTCGGGGTTTTTTTTCTGCGGCATGATCGAGCTACCGGTACAAAAACGATCCGCCAGGTCGATGAAGCCTACGCGAGGGCTCATCCATAGAACCAGTTCTTCAGACAGGCGAGAGATGTGCGTCATGCACAGCGCCGCCGCTGCGCAAAATTCGATTGCGAAGTCGCGGTCCGAGACGGCATCAAGCGAATTGCGACAGACCTCGTCGAAACCCAATGACCGCGCCACTCGGGCCCGGTCGATGGGATAGCTTGTGCCGGCGAGCGCAGCCGAGCCCAGGGGCAGACGATTGACGCGTTTGCGACAGTCGGCCAGACGCTCGGCGTCCCGGGAGAACATTTCGACGTAGGCCATCAGGTGATGGCCAAAAGTGACGGGCTGGGCGACCTGCAAGTGAGTGAAACCGGGCATGATGGTCTCACTGTGGCGTTCGGCCAGATCGATCAGGGCATGCTGCAAGGCACTCAGCAGGCCCACCGTCAGGTCGATCTGTTCGCGCAGCCAAAGCCTGATGTCGGTCGCCACCTGATCATTTCGCGATCGGGCCGTATGCAGCCGCTTGCCAGCATCGCCCACCAGTTCGGTCAACCGCTTTTCAATATTCAGATGAACATCTTCGAGATCAAGCTGCCACTGGAATCGGCCCTGCTCGATGTCCTGCCGAATGACCTGCATGCCACGTTGAATCTCCGCCAGGTCCTGTGCGGACAGCAAGCCGACCGCATGCAGCATGTCGGCATGGGCCAGTGATCCTGCGATGTCCTGCATGGCCAGGCGTTGATCAAAGTCGACCGAAGCGGTGTAGCGCTTGACGAGATCCGAGACCGGCTCGCTGAACCGGGCCGACCAAGCGTCGGATTTCCTGGAAAACTGATCTGTCATAATCCTTCGGCCATGCCGCCTGAAGACGCGAAAACTGCCGAGTATAAATCCTCGACCCCAGCAGGGCAGGGTGCTGCAGCGGCTGTGGCGGCGTCTGTCCAAAGCGCTACGCCAGCGCAGGTTCCGGGGTCTTCACATTCAGGTGCCGAGAGCGCGCAGACCCTGGCGCGGCGTCAGTCCGAGGGGGCTGCCGCGCCCCTGATCCCCGATACCTGCAACGTCGGCATCGCACTGCGTATCGCCGGGGTTGTCCACGGCGTGGCCCTGGCCGTGTCGCTGTCGCAGGCGAGCAGTCCTGCGGCCTGGCTTGGCAGTATCGGCGCACTTCTGATCGTGCTCGAGCCTGTCCTGCTGCTCAGCCTGGCGACACTGTGCGTGGCGCGCAGGGTCGTCAATGGCATGGCCCGGCCCTGGCAATGGGCGACGGCCTGCGGATTGCCCGCCGTGATCATGCTGGTTCTCGCGCTGCCTGCACTGTCGTGGCTTGAACCCGAAGCCACTGCTGCGCAGGCCGCATGGTGGATCGCCACACGGGTACTGCTCACCGCAGCAGCGGCGTTGGCATTGACCGAAGTATTCCGGCTCCGGGCCCGGGCGTATTCGCCCTCCTTTTCGGAGGCCCGTCTGCAGGCGCTTCAGGCGCGCATCCGGCCTCATTTTCTGTTCAACAGTCTCAATGCGGTGCTGGGTCTGATGCGAAGCGACCCGCGTCGCGCCGAATCCACGCTCGAAAACCTCGCCGATCTGTTCAGGGTCTTCATGCGCGACGCCCGCGATCTGGTGGCGCTCGATGATGAGGTCATTACCTGCAAGGAGTATCTGGCGATCGAACAATTGCGCCTTGGCGAGCGACTCAGGGTGGAGTGGCACCTGGAGGACATGCCAGGAGATGCATTGCTGCCTTCTCTTTTGCTGCAGCCTTTGCTCGAAAATGCGGTGCATCACGGCATTGAGCCCAGCAGCGACACCGGGGTGATCCAGATTTCTGCATCGCGTCTGGGCGAGCGGGTCCGGGTCGAGATCCTCAACCCCGTTTTGACCGAAAGACCGGTTCGACCCGGAAACCAGATGGCGCTCTCCAATGTCAGAGAGCGTCTGATGCTGCTGTACGATATCGAGGCAGAACTCAAGACGGGTGTCCAGGGCGATACCTATCGAGTCGAAATCGAATTTCCCTACCGCAAAGAAAGGCGCAAACGCGATGTCCGACGTCACTTCGATCTTGATCGTTGACGATGAAGCGCCCGCCCGTGCGCGCTTGCGCGAGGTGCTGGCTGATCTGGCTGTCGACTTTCCTCACCGTGTGGTGGGCGAGGCGGCCAATGCGCCTGAAGCCCTCGCTCAGATCGATTCCCAGCGGCCCCAGATCGTCCTCATGGACGTTCAGATGCCGGGCATGACTGGCATCGAACTCGCCCGGCACGTGTCGGCACGCGCAGCAGAAGCCGACCAGGATGATCCCAAGCACATGCCGCTGGTGATCTTCGTGACCGCATTCGATGAGTTCGCGGTAGACGCCTTTGAGGTCAACGCGCTTGATTACCTGCTTAAACCAGTGCGGGCCCAGCGCCTGCTTGGTGCGCTCAAGAAGGCGGAGTCACTGATTCCTGAAGAGCACATCGATGCCCTTGACCAGCTGGCCCGCGCGACCAATACCCGGCGCCGCCATCTGTCAGTGCATGAACGCGGACGGGTCATCCTGGTGCCGCTCGAACAGGTGGTCTATCTGAAGGCGGAGCTTAAATACATCACCGTGCGCACCCGGGAGCGTGAGTTTCTGATCGAGGAGTCTCTCACCGCCCTTGAAGATGAATTCGGTGACCGTTTCGTGCGCATTCATCGCAATGCGCTTGTGGCACGCAATCTCATCGCAGGCTTCGAGCGGGTTACTCCCGATGGCGAGAGCGAGGTCGGTGATCCTTATTGGCAGGTCGTTCTGCGTGATATCCCAGAGAAGCTGCCGGTGAGTCGCCGGCAGTGGTCTATCGTCAAAGGCCTGGCGGCCTGAACCGGATCCATCCCATGTCCGCACCGAGTCGTCTGGTCATTGCCACCCGAGAAAGCCGGCTGGCGCTTTGGCAGGCCCGACATGTTCGGGATCGCCTTCGAGCGCTCTATCCTCAGTGTCAGGTCGACCTACTTGGCATGACCACCACTGGCGACCAGATTCTGGATCGCACGCTCAGTGAAATCGGCGGCAAAGGCCTGTTCACCAAAGAACTTGAGGTGGCCCTCGCGGATGGCCGCGCTGATCTGGCGGTGCATTCTCTCAAGGATGTGCCCATGGAACTGCCCGAGGGGTTCGAGCTCGCCGCAGTCCTGGAGCGTGAGGACCCCCGCGATGCCTTTGTGTCGGTCCAGCATGCCTCGTTCGAGGCTTTGCCGCAGGGCGCTCGGATCGGCACCTCGAGTCTGCGACGCGCTGCCCAGATTGCGCAGAGTCGCCCGGATCTGCAGATTGTTCCGCTGCGCGGCAATCTCGATACCCGATTGGGCAAGCTCGACCGGGGGGAGTACGACGCCATCGTCCTGGCCGCCGCGGGGCTCAAGCGCCTTGGCCTGTCCGAGCGCATCCGCCAGGTGCTGCCCCCTTCGGTCAGCCTTCCTGCCCCTGGCCAGGGTGCTCTGGGCATCGAGATCATGAGCCATCGCACAGACGTTCGAGCCTGGCTGTCCCCAATGGTGCACAACACCACCTGGCTCGAAGTGACCGCGGAGCGCGCTGTTTCGCGCGCCCTGGGCGGCAGTTGCCGGATTCCGCTTGCAGCCTATGCGGTGGTCCAGCCGGATGGCAGGCTGCAGCTTGATGCCTTGCTGGCCACCGACAATCGCGTTCGCACTACCCGGGTGCTCACGGAAGCAGCGCCGGTCTTCGATACAGCTGAGGCTCTCGGACTGCGCGCTGCCGAGCATCTCGCCTGACGGCTGTTTGTTCGGTTCAAGAGGGGCCGGCTGAGCTGAT
>JBEELY010000014.1:0-6652 GCA_041167925.1 Pseudomonadota bacterium
GCGGGTTGGACGCAACCGGCCAGCACGAGCACCTTGCGGATGTGATGGCGCGTGGGCACGCGACCGGCTGGACGAACGGGGGGTACCTTGGCTTGGAGCGCTGCAGGCAGCAGACCGCGCACGGCCTGGCCCAAGCGCAAGGCAGGCGCAAAGGCGGCGGAGTTGAGCCCCTCCCGCAGCGCCGTGCGCATCAGTGCCTCCGAAGTCGGTCGATTGACGCGTTCCTCGACAATCTCGCGACCAATGTCCACCAGCTGTCCATACTTGACGCCAGAGGGACAGGTGGACTCGCAGTTGCGGCAGGTGAGGCAACGATCGAGATGCTGCTGGGTTTCGCGCGTAGGCGCAGCACCCTCCAGAACCTGCTTGATCAAATAAATGCGACCGCGCGGACCATCAAGCTCATCGCCGAGCAACTGGTAGGTGGGGCAGGTGGCATTGCAAAAGCCGCAGTGCACACAACTGCGCAGAATGCTTTCGGCACGTTGTCCTCGCGCACTGGCCGCAAATTCAGGGGTAAGACGGGTTTCCATCGATTCAGAACTCCGCGTGCATGCGGCCCGGATTGAAGATGCCCCTGGGATCGAACGCCTGCTTCAGGCGCCGGTGCAACTGGAGCACGGCCGGAGCCAGAGGCGCGAGCACCGGAGCGTTGGAGTCAGCCGCAGGCGCATGCCGATCGAATCGGATGGCTGCGCCCCCGACGGCCGCAACGGCCGCCCTCACTTCTTCAGCGCGACGATCTGACCAGATCCAGCGCAGCGCGCCGCCCCACTCGATGACCGCAGGCGGCTCGAGGGCCAGCCCCGGGGCCGTTGAGGGCACCGAGACACGCCACAAGGCAGAAGGGCCGCGGTCGTACTGGGTCTCGGCATTCCCCTGCAAGCCACCCAGCACCGGCAGCTGATGTTCGCGCAGCGCCCGCCAGAAGGACTCCGCTGCCTGCGGCTCAATTGCCCGGGCGCCATGACTGTTGGCAAATCGTGATGACGCCGCTTCGACGGCGGCAGCCGCGCCTTGCAGACGCAGCAGCAGGCGATCCCCGGTCCAGGCACTGGCTGCGATCGGCAGGGGTTGACCGGCCCAGGTGTTGAGCAGATGCAAGGCTCGGCCGGCATCCATAGGCATCTCGAGCGTGCTGCAGGCTGCAGCCAAGGGCAGGACCTTGATCGAGACCTGCACGATCGGCCCGAGCACGCCGAGCGAACCGGCCAACAGCCGTGCGGCATCATAGCCAGCCACGTTCTTCATGACCTGCCCGCCAAAATTGAGCAGTTCGCCGCGCGCATCCATGAGAACCGCGCCAAGCACAAAGTCGCGCACCGCGCCTGCGCTTGCGCGGGCAGGCCCGGAGAGCCCTGCGGCAACCATGCCACCGACCGTTGCTCCCTCACCGAAATGAGGCGGCTCAAAAGCAAGCATCTGCCGCTCTTGTGCCACTGCGGCTTCAAGTTCGGCAAGCGGCGTGCCGCAGCGTGCAGTGATCACCAGTTCGGTGGGCTCGTAGCTCACGATGCCGGCATAGGGCCGCATATCCAGTTCGGCTTCAGCACGGACCGGCTCACCATAAAACCGCTTGGTATCGCCGCCACGCAGACGCAGCGAGCGGCCCAGAACCTGGGCCTGTCGCACCTGGTCGCGAATGGACTCGAGCACTAGATTCTCCAGAGGCAGGGTCAGAACCGGGGCAACTCGGGAAAGCGCAGCCTTCCCTCATGCACATGCATGCGACCGTATTCCGCACAGCGCGCCAGGGTGGGAATGGCCTTGCCCGGATTGAGCAGGCCCGGCGGATCGAAGGCATGCTTGATCGCCAAAAAGGCCGAGCGCTCGGCTGGTGAGAACTGCACGCACATCGAATTGATCTTCTCGATGCCCACGCCATGCTCGCCGGTCACGGTACCGCCAAGTTCCACACACAGCTCCAGGATGTCAGCTCCGAAACGGTCAGCCCGCTCCCATTCGCCTGGTTGATTCGCATCGAAGAGGATGAGCGGATGCAGGTTGCCATCGCCCGCATGAAACACATTCATGCAGCGCAGGTCATAGGTGCGCTCCATCTCGGCAATGGCCGCCAGCATGCGACCCAGGTTCTTGCGCGGAATGGTGCCGTCCATGCAGTAATAGTCGGGCGAGACGCGGCCGGCAGCCGGAAAGGCATTTTTGCGGCCCGACCAGAAACGCAGCCGCTCGGCCTCGGACTGCGACACCACGCACTGGGTCGCGCCCGCTGCAACAAGCACCTGTTGCATGCGCGCAATCTCCTCAGCCACTTCTTCAGGCGTGCCATCGGCCTCGGCCAGCAGAATCGCCTGTGCCGAGAGGTCGTAGCCGGCCTTCACAAAGGGCTCGACCGCCTCGGTGGCCTTGCGGTCCATCATTTCCAGCCCCGCTGGAATGATGCCCGCTGCAATGATGGCGGCGACCGCATCTCCGGCCTTGACTACGTCGTCGAACGAGGCCATCACCACCTGGGCCAGCTGCGGCCGGGGAATCAGCCGCACCAGCACCTCAGTAACGACAGCCAGCATGCCCTCGGATCCGATCACCAGCGCCAGCAGGTCGAGCCCGGGCGTATCGAGTGCGGCGCTGCCTAAGGTGACGGGCTCGCCGTCGATGGTCAGGCCACGCACCTCAAGCACGTTGTGTACGGTCAGGCCGTATTTCAGGCAGTGCACGCCGCCCGAGTTCTCGGCAATGTTGCCGCCGATGGAGCATGCGATCTGGGAGGAAGGATCGGGCGCGTAGTACAGGCCATAGGGCGCTGCCGCCTCAGAGATGGCCAGATTGCGTACCCCGGGCTGAACCCGGGCCGTGCGGGCTTGCGGATCGACATCGATGATTCTGTTCAGGCGCGCAAGCGACAGCACCACGCCCGCCGCATGCGGCATGGCGCCCCCCGACAGGCTGGTACCGGCGCCACGGGCGACCACCGGCAGGTCATGGTCGCGGCAGGTCCGCAGCACCGCCGCGACCTGGGCTTCGTTCTGGGGCAGACACACTGCCAGCGGCAGCTGCCTGAAGGCCGACAGTCCATCGCACTCATAGGGGCGGACCTGCTCGACTGCGCTCAGCAAGGCATCGGCAGGCAGAACCGCCCGCAATGCAGCAAGCGCCTGCTGCGCCCTGGCGGCCTCCTGCGCTTCGCGCGGATCCGACCACCGCGGCTCCAGCGCGTCGGACATCGGGGCCGTTTGGCCCACCCCGTTCTGCGTGTGCGCGGCGGAGACCATCGGGGCAAGGCTGGGAGTCAGCGTCTGTGACATGGAGCGATGGAGCCGATCAGTACGTTCGAAAAGAATGCGCTCAAGCCGTCTCGGCATGCGCACGCCAGGGGACAGATTATCCCCGACGACCAGCCTCTCTCACCGTGAAAGCCCCTGACTTGACACCGAGGGGCCCCGCCCGATAACGTCCGGGCCAGTCTCACCGCCGCTGCGGGAGAGATCGGCCCCGCGCGAATCGCCTGCCCACAGGCCAGCGCGGTGCGCTGGCGCCGAAGGTGTATCGCCCCAGAAACTCTCAGGCAAAAGGACCGCAGCGGATCGGACTCTCTGGAGAGCAGGTCGCGCCGCGTGCGTGGGCCTCGCCGAAGGTCAATCTCTCAGGCAAATGGACAGAGGGGGCATGCTTTTGAGCAGCGCAGGGCGTTTTATGGCCCGCTTGCGCGTCTCGGTTTGCCTGCGCCTTCACCATCCTCCGGAGTCCTTCCATGTCGAGTCCTGCCGATCGTCAATACACCGAATCGCACGAATGGGTGCGCGCCAACGCTGACGGCACCGTGACCGTCGGCATCACGGCCCATGCTCAGGATGCCCTGGGCGAGCTGGTTTATGTGGAGCTGCCCGAAGCGGGCCGCAAGCTCGGCGCGGGCGAGGCCTGCGCTGTGGTCGAGTCGACGAAGGCGGCATCGGATGTTTACTCCCCGATTCAGGGCGAGGTCGTGGCGGTCAATGCAGCGTTGGGCGATGCCCCCCAGACCGTCAACAGCGATCCCTTTGAAGCGGGCTGGCTCTTCACCCTCAAACCCGCCAGTGCCGAGGCCCTTTCGGGTCTGCTCAGTGCTGAAGCCTACGACAACGGCCCGGGGGCCTGAGCATGAGCACCCGAGATACCCACTTGGGCGACCTGCGCTCGCTGCTTGGCACCGACGAATTTCATGGCCGGCATATCGGTCCGCAGGGCGACGATGAAACCCTGATGCTGGCCGCCATCGGCTATGCATCACGGCGCGATCTGATCCGCGATACGGTGCCGGCGGGCATTTTGCGTGATGCGCCTCTGGCCCTGTGCGAGCCCACCACCGAGGCGGGTGCCCTGGCCGAACTGCAGGCCATCGCCGATCAGAACCAGATCTGGCGCAGCTATATCGGGGCGGGCTATCACAACACGATCACGCCTGAGCCGATCCGGCGCAACGTGCTCGAAAACCCGGGCTGGTACACCGCTTACACGCCTTATCAGGCTGAGGTGGCCCAGGGAAGACTCGAATCGCTGCTCAACTTCCAGCAGATGGTGATCGACCTCACCGGTCTCGAGGTGGCCAATGCCTCACTCCTGGATGAAGCCACTGCGGCCGCGGAAGCCATGGGCGCCATGCGCCGTGCGAGCAAGCAGGCCTCCAATCGCTTTCTGGTCGATGCTGGCGTGCATCCGCAGGTGATCGCAGTCATCCGTACCCGGGCGCACTGGATGGGTCTTGAGGTGGTCGTCGCCGACGCACAATCGGCCGATGCCTCGGGCTTTTTTGGTGCACACGTGCAGAGCCCCGATACCGAAGGCCGTCTGCGGGATTTCTCGGCACTGGCCCAGGGCCTTCATGCCGCCGGCGGACGTCTTTGCATGGGCGTGGATCCGCTCGCCGCCCTGCTGGTGAAATCCGCTGGCGAAATGGGTGCAGATATCGCGATCGGATCGGCGCAGCGCTTTGGTGTACCACTGGGCTACGGTGGCCCGCACGCTGCCTTCATGGCAGCGCGCAATGACATGCTGCGTACCCTGCCGGGTCGCATCATTGGCGTGTCCAAAGACGCCGCCGGCAATCTGGCCTACCGGATGTCCTTGCAAACCCGCGAACAGCACATCCGGCGCGACAAGGCCACCAGCAACATCTGCACAGCCCAGGCCCTGCTGGCCAACATGGCCGCGTTCTATGCCGTGTATCACGGCCCGCAGGGGCTGCTGCGCAT
Source organism: Pseudomonadota bacterium (assembly GCA_041167925.1). Classification (GTDB taxonomy): domain Bacteria; phylum Pseudomonadota; class Gammaproteobacteria; order Burkholderiales; family Burkholderiaceae_E; genus UBA4615. The sequence continues at coordinate 5,190 of JBEELY010000014.1, forward strand.
CGCCCTGCGCACCCATGCCATGGCCAGACTCCTGGTTGCAGCCAGTGGCCTGACGCCGGTACACGCTGCCTATTTCGATACGGTGGTCTTTGATCTCGCCGCATCCGGACAGGATCCGGCAGCGGTCGATGCCCGTGCAGCGGAGCAGCGCATCAACCTGCGCGTGCTCTCGGCGAGCCAGCGCGGTGTCGCTCTGGACGAGACCACCGGCATGCAGGACGTGGCCGATCTGGTCTGGGTCCTCACCGGACGCACCGTCAGCCCGCAGACGCTGCTGGACGGCCTGGGCGGCCAGGTGGGCGCCGAGCCCGCCGCCATCCCGACCGCCCTGCGACGCACCTCGCGAGTCCTGAGTCACCCGGTCTTCAACCGTTATCACACCGAAACCGAGTTCGTGCGCTACCTCAAGCGGCTCGAGAACCGGGATATCTCCCTGGTGCACTCGATGATCCCGCTGGGCTCATGCACCATGAAGCTCAATGCGGCGGCCGAGATGGCGCCGGTCACCTGGCCTCAGTTCGCCGCGCTGCATCCCTTTGCGCCGGCAGAGCAGGCCCGGGGCTACGCCACCCTGCTGCAACAGCTGGGGCAGTGGCTGGCCGAGATCACCGGCTTTCATTCGGTGTCCTTTCAGCCCAACTCGGGCGCGCAGGGCGAATATGCAGGGCTTCTGGCCATCCGGCGCTGGCAGGATGCGCGCGGCCAGGGTCATCGCGACGTCTGCCTGATTCCTTCGTCTGCCCATGGCACCAACCCGGCCAGCGCGCAGATGATGGGCATGAAGATCGTGGTGGTGGCCTGCGACAGCGAGGGCAATATCGATGTGGCCGACCTGCAGGCCAAGGTGTTGCAGCACCGCGACGCCCTGTGCGCCCTGATGGTCACCTACCCGTCCACGCACGGCGTGTTCGAGGCCAGCATCCGCGATGTCTGCACCATGGTGCACGAGGCAGGCGGCCAGGTTTACATGGATGGCGCTAACCTCAATGCGCAGGCCGGTCTGACCCAGCCAGGCGAGATGGGGGCGGATGTCTGTCACATGAACCTGCACAAGACCTTCTGCATTCCTCATGGCGGCGGAGGCCCAGGCATGGGGCCGATCGCCGTGGCCAAGCATCTGGCGCCTCATCTGGCGAGCGATCCGTTTGCCGCACCTGACGAAGACAACAGCGTCTCGGCGGCACCCTTTGGCAGTGCGCTGATCACGACCATCTCCTGGATGTATATCCGCATGATGGGCGCGAGCGGCATTCGCGCAGCCACTGAGGCGGCGATCCTGAATGCCAACTATGTGGCCGAGCGTCTGCGCGGGCATTTCCCCATCCTGTACACCGGCGCCAAGGGTCGGGTCGCGCACGAGTGCATTCTCGATGTGCGTCACCTGAAGGCCGAATGCGGCATCACCGCCGAGGACATCGCCAAGCGCCTCATGGATTACGGATTCCATGCGCCGACCTTGTCCT
>JBEELY010000020.1:0-8037 GCA_041167925.1 Pseudomonadota bacterium
GCGCTCACCGATGGCGTCAAGGCCTTCGAGCCCGGTTTGCTTGCCCGCGCCCATCGCGGGTTTCTCTATGTCGATGAGGTCAACCTGCTCGAGGACCATCTGGTCGATCTGCTGATCGACGTGGCCGCCTCGGGCCAGAACGTGGTCGAGCGTGAGGGCCTGAGTGTGCGCCATCCCGCGCGCTTCGTGCTCATCGGCAGTGGCAACCCCGAAGAAGGCGAGCTGCGGCCGCAGCTGCTCGACCGTTTCGGTCTGTCAGTCGAAGTGAGTACACCCCGACATTTGCCCGACCGCATGGAAGTGGTGCGCCGGCGCGATGCCTTCGAGCGCAATCCTCAGGCCTTTGTGGATCAATGGGCGGCGGCCGATGCCGAAGTGCGCCAGAGCATCCTGCAGGCGCGTGAGCGGCTACCCGGGGTCAGCGTGCCCGATGCCGTTCTCGAACAGGCGGCGCGCCTGTGCATCGCACTGGGCACCGATGGATTGCGGGGCGAACTCACCCTGATGCGGGCCGCGCGCGTTGTGGCCGCCCTCGACGGGGTCGAGACTGTGGGCGACGCGCAGCTGCGCAGGATCGCGGTGCCTGCCTTGCGCCATCGTCTGCGGCGTAATCCGCTGGATGACACCGGCTCTGGCACGCGGGTCTCGCGCGCGATCGAGGATGTCCTGCTTGCGGCCGGCGCAGCAGCCGACAACGGCGCAGCAGCCGCCAACGACTGACCCGATCATGGCCGGCACGGCTGTCGAGGATCGCGACCCCTGGCTTGACGCTCTGCAGGTCGCCCGTCTTCTGGCCGTCGATCCTCATGGACTTGGCGGCGTGCAGGTGCATGCGGGCCACGGCCCGGTGCGCGATGCCTGGATGAGCGCGCTGCAGGCCTTCCTTCCCGCCAGGACCCCGGTCTACCGTCTGCCGCTGTCGGTCAGCGATGACCGTCTGCTGGGCGGGCTGGATCTCTCGGCCACCTTGCAGACCGGGCGTCCGGTGCTACAGCGCGGTCTGCTCACACAGGCCCACGAGGGGCTGATCGTGGCGGCTATGGCCGAACGCATGACCGAGCACACGGCCGCGCGACTGTGCGCGGCGCTTGATACCGGCGAAGTGCTGCTCGAGCGTGAGGGCCTGCGTGATCGCAGTGCTGCGCGTATCGCGGTGGTCGCGCTCGACGAAAGCACCGAAGGCGACGACCCACCGCCAGCCCGCCTGCTTGAGCGGCTGGCCTTCCGGATTGATCTGGGTGCGTTGTCGCCGGTGGCGCTGCAGTCTGTGCTTGATGCGCAGCCGTCACGGGCTGGCCCCGGCGATCTGACAAGTGAAGCTGGTGACGCAAGTGAGACGCGCGAGTTGAATGAGGCCCGCGAGGCGCGCCGGCAGTTGGCCCGGGTGCGGGTGCCTGAGGCTGCCCTCGAAGCCTTGTGCACCACGGCTCTTGCGCTGGGCATCGACAGTCTGCGCGCGCCGCTGTTGGCCCTGCGCGCGGCTCGTGCCGCAGCAGCGCTCGATGCGCGGGACGAGGTCGGTGCCGATGACCTGACCCTGGCTGCGCGGCTGGTGCTGGCGCCGCGGGCCACGAGACTGCCGTCTGCGGCGTCGGCTCAAAACGATCCGCCTGATGAGGCGGATCAGGCAAATGAGACCGAGCTGGCCGAAGCCGATGCTGCCGATGCTGCCGATGCAACCCCGGAGCGCTCCGACGATGCATCGGAAACGCCCGTCGACCCTCTGCCGCCGCAAATGCCATCACCGCAGGCACCGGATCTTTCCGCACAGGAACGGCATGATCTCGATGACTCCACCGCGCGTGATCAGGACGAACAGCCCCCTGGCCTCAGCCCCGAAATGCTCGATGCCATCGTGCTCAAGGCCGCGCGGGCTGCTATTCCCGAGGGCCTGCTGCAGCAGCTCGGTGCCGAACGGGCCATGGCCCAGTCGCGTGGAAAAAGCGGCGGCCGCGCAGGCGCCGAACGCGCGGGCCGACAGCGTGGCCGTCCTGTGGGCTCGCGCCCTGGCTTGCCGCGCGATGGCGCGCGCCTGGCGGTGATCGATACCCTTCGCGCAGCCGCACCCTGGCAGCGCTTGAGGCAGCAAACCATGCCCGCATCCTCATCCACGCCTCGACCTCGCGGCGCCCGGGTGCAGGTGCGTGCCAGCGATTTTCGCGTCATGCGCCTGCAGGAGCGTGCGCAGACCACCACGGTTTTCGCGGTCGATGCATCGGGCTCATCGGCCCTGCATCGCCTGGCCGAGGCCAAGGGTGCGGTGGAGCTGCTGCTTGCCGAGTGCTATGTGCGTCGCGATCAGGTCGCGGTGGTGGCCTTCCGGGGGCGGGGTGCAGAGGTACTGCTTGCGCCTACGCGCTCGCTTGCCCGTGCGCGGCGAGAACTTTCCGGATTGCCCGGGGGCGGTGGCACACCCCTGTCGCAGGGCATTGAGACGGCCACCATGGTGGCCGAGGGTCTGGCCCGCAAGGGCGGCACGCCGATTGTCGTGCTGCTCACCGATGGCAAGGCCAATGTGGCGCATGACGGCACCGGCGGCCGTGCACAGGCCCTGACTGATGCCCGCGAGGCCGCGCAGCGCATGCGTCTGGCTGGCCATGCCTGCATGCTGATCGACACCTCGCCACGGCCTTCGTCTGACGCGCAGGACCTCGCACAGCGCATGGGGGCGGCCTATATCGCGCTACCCCATGCCGATGCGGCTGCGCTGTCGCGCTCGGTGCAGGCTGCGAGCCGTGCCGTGACCGGGTCTGCCACTTGACCCCGAACAACACCGCATCCTCTCCGCCCTGGCCAGGCCCCTCCGACGGCCAGCTCGACTGGGCACGTGAGAGCGCGCACTGGCCCCATGCGCAGGCGAGCCGATTCATTCGCATCGGCACGATCGACTGGCATGTCCAGCACTTCGGACCCCCGCCCGATCGGGCGCCCGTGGTGCTGCTGTTGCATGGCACGGGCGCATCAACGCACTCCTGGCGCGATGTCGCCCCTGCTCTGGCCGGCCATTGCCATGTGGTCGTGCCCGATCTGCCGGGGCATGGCTTCAGCCGGCGCCCTTCCGATCTTGCGCTTTCGCTGCCCGTCATGGGCGCGGCGATCGAGGCCTTGCTCCAGGCGCTCGCACTTGCGCCCAGGATGATCGGTGGCCACTCGGCGGGCGCCGTGATCGGAGCCTGGTGTGCCCTGCATGGACGCACCCCGCCCCGTCACCTCGTGGGGATCAATGGCGCCTGGCAGCCCTTTGGGGGCAATGCGGCGCACTGGATCTCTCCGGCCACTCAACTGCTGGCCTCAAGCGCCTGGGCGGCGCAGGGCCTGTCGCGACTGGCCACCCAGCAGCTCGTGCTCGATCGTCTGTTGCGGGGCACGGGCTCGCGCATCGACGCGGCCGGCCGGCGCGGATATGCCACCCTGGTAGGCAGTGCCAGCCATGTGTCGGCCGCCCTGTCCATGATGGCGCATTGGGACCTCCGATCCTTTCAGGGTGATCTGCAAAGGCTGAGTACGCAGCAGTGTGCGCTCACATTGATCGTAGGGCAGACCGATCCCATGGTACCTCCCGCCCAGTCGACCGCCCTGCAGGCGCGTCTGCCGGGCACCCATCTGCACCGCCTTCCAGGGCTGGGGCATCTGGCGCATGAAGAGGCGCCCGGCGCGGTTGCGCGCATCCTGCTCGAGACGCTGGCCCGCTGAGCGGAGCCCCGGGTGCGGGCCCTGTCCCACCCTGGATTTTCCTGATGGCGCCCTTGGCCTGCTGGCCAGGATCCCCTCGATCGGTATCAAGACGGCTTGACGTGACACTCCAGTGTGTCTATTGTCCATGACACATCAGTGCGACAGGCAGGCTAGACGGCCCGCGACCTGTCGACCCGCGACTTCCCGGTGGCGCTCCTCCCATGCCCTGCCACCCGACCGAGGAGCCTCATGGATCCCTCCGCACGTATTGAACACGCCCTCGAGTCGGCCCTGGCTGCCCATGAGCTTCCCGGCGCGCCGCCGCGTCTGGCCGCTGCCGTGCGCCATGCCGTGTTTCCGGGCGGTGCGCGCATCCGGCCTCATCTGTGTCTGGCAGTGGCCCGGGCCTGTGGTGAAGACGACCCTGCCCTGACCGATGCCGCGGCCATCAGCCTCGAATTCATGCACTGTGCTTCGCTGGTGCATGACGACCTGCCCTGCTTCGATGATGCCGCCACACGCCGCGGCCGCCCTTCGGTGCAGGCTGCCTTTGGCGAGCCGCTGGCCGTGCTCACCGGCGATGCCCTGATCGTGCTGGCCTTCCAGGTGCTGGCCCAGGCCGCAGCACGTCATCCGCAGCGACTGGCGCCGCTTGTGCTCACGCTGGCCCGCAGTTCGGGCCTGCCCACCGGCATCGTGGCGGGTCAGGCCTGGGAGTGCGAACCCAAGGTGCATCTGGCCGACTATCAGCGCGCCAAGACCGGCTCGCTCTTTACTGCAGCCACCACGGCCGGTGCCCAGGCGGCAGGGGCCGATCCTCAGGCCTGGCAAGCGCTCGGTGATCGGCTTGGCGAGGCGTATCAAATCGCCGACGACATCCGCGATGTCATGGCCGACCCCGACCTGCTGGGCAAACCCGTGGGTCAGGACGCCTCCCACAACCGGCCCAGTGCCGCCCACCAGCTGGGCCTGACCGGGGCCATTGCATATTTCGACGGGCAGATCGCCCAGGCGATGCAGGCCATTCCGGAGTGCAAGGGTGCACCGGCCTTGCGTGGCCTGGTGCGCATGGAATCCGAGCGCCTGGTGCCGCGTGAATGGTGCCCCGGCAATATGCGCCGGCCTGTGCTGGCCTGATGCGGGTATTGCCACCATGTCCAGCCACGATCTGCCTGCGCCGCGCATGAGCGATCCCTCGCCGCTTCGCAACCCGCGCAGCTGGCGTGATCGCTGGCGTGCCTGGCGCGACCGTCGCTTGCTCGACCCCGAATTTCATCGCCGTGCCTCCAGTTCCTGGTGGGGCCGCGCCATCGCGCGCCGCGAGTCACGTGCACTTTTCGACATCGTCGCGGGCTTCACCTATTCGCAGGTGCTCTTTGCTTGCGTACGCCTGAAGCTTTTCGGTCATCTGGCAGATCAGGGTCCGCAGCCCACGGTGGCCCTGGCCCACTGGATGGCCATGCCCGAAGACGGCGCCCAGCGCCTGCTGGCGGCAGCCGCCTCACTGCGGCTGCTCGAGCGCCATGACGACGGCTGCTGGGGCCTGGGGCCGCTCGGCGCGCCCATGGTGGTGCATCCGGCCATTGCCGCCATGGTCGAGCACCATGCCACCCTGTACTACGACCTCGCCGATCCGGTGGCCTTGCTGCGCGGTGAGCGCGCGGCTACCGCCATGTCGGGCTACTGGCCTTATGCCGATACCGACCCGCGCGCGGCACCCGCAGGGCTCGGTACCGAGCGAGTGGCCGAATACTCGCAACTCATGTCGGCATCGCAGCCGCTGGTGTCCGAGCAGGTGCTGCAGTCTTATGCCCTGGACAAGCATCGGCGCCTGCTCGATGTAGGCGGCGGCGAGGGCACCTTTTTGCGCGCGGTTGCAGCGCAGGCACCGCAGCTGCAGCTCATGCTCTTCGATCTGCCTGCCGTGGCCGATCTGGCGCGCGTTCGTCTGGCCGAGCATGGCCTGTCCGACCGGGTGGAGGTGCATGGCGGCAGCTTCTTTTCCGACCCGCTGCCCGTCGGCGCCGATCTGATCACCTTGGTGCGGGTGCTGTTCGACCATCCCGATGACCGCGTGCGCCAGATCCTGCGGGCTGTGTATCAGGCCCTGCCTGAAGGCGGTCGTGTCCTGGTGTGCGAACCCATGTCGGGCACGCCTGGAGCCGAAGCCATCGGCGACGCCTACTACGGCCTGTATCTGGCGGCCATGGGCAAAGGACGTTCACGTTCGCCGGCCGAACTCACTGCCCTGCTCCAGTCTGCCGGCTTTGCCGAAGTGCGCCTGCTGCCGACCCCCTTGCCCCTGCAGACCCGCGTGCTGCTGGCGCAACGCTGAACACCCAGGGTCAAAAGACATGCATCCGCCGATCTGTCACAAAAATGGCACGCTTCAAGTGTCTACAAAGCTTGACACCACGCACAGTCGGCCTAACATGACAGTCCCAATCGTCTTGGACAAATGCGGGTCAAACCAATCCGCTGCCCAACCCCTGCGATCGCGCGCCGGGGCTGGATCCATCCGAGGAGTGTCGCGATGAATGCCATGGCTGTCGTCCTGGAGCAACCCGGGAAAGTCGCTTTCCACCCCGTCGCACTGACCGCTGCAGGTCAGGGCGATGTCGTGGTCGACATCCAGTACAGCGGCATCAGCACCGGCACCGAAAAGCTGCTCTGGAACGGCCGCATGCCCATGTTCCCGGGTATGGGCTATCCGCTCGTGCCCGGCTATGAATCCGTGGGCCGCGTGGTCAGTGCGCCCCACAACAGCGGCCTGCATGAGGGCCAGACGGTCTATGTGCCCGGTGCCCGCTGCTATAGCGATGTGCGCGCCCTCTTTGGCGGCTCCTGTTCGCAGGTGCTCGTGCCTGCCGAAAAGCTCACGCCGATCAGCGATTCGCTGGGCGAACAAGGCGTGCTGCTCGCGCTGGCCGCTACGGCGTATCACGCGGTCTCCGAAGGCGGTACCCGCGAGCGCATCGTTCCGCCTGACCTCATCGTGGGTCATGGCGTGCTGGGCCGTTTGCTTGCCCGCATGACCGTGTTGGGTGGTCATCCGGCCCCCACGGTCTGGGAGGTCAATTCCCAGCGAGCCGGCGGTGCCGAAGGTTATGCCGTGGTTCGCCCCGAAGACGATGACCGTCGCGACTATCGCGCCATCTACGACGTCAGCGGCGACCCCACCCTGCTCGATACGCTCATCACCCGCATCGCGCCGGGCGGCGAGATCGTGCTCGCAGGCTTCTACACAGGTTCTTTGTCCTTCGCCTTCGCGCCGGCCTTCATGAAAGAAGCCCATCTGCGCATTGCCGCTGAATGGAAAAAGCCCGACCTGCTTGCCGTCAAGTGGCTGATCGAAACCGGTCACCTGAATCTCGACGGACTCATTACCCATCACGAGCCCGCTCAGCGGGCCAACCAGGCCTATCCCGTGGCCTTTGACGATGCCGGGTGCCTGAAGATGGTGCTCGACTGGAGACACTGCCAATGACGACCGCAAACACGACCGCGGGCTCGCCCGTGCAGTTCATTCAAAAAGAACGTCTTCGCGCCGAGGCCGCCATTGCGCCCGATCCGGTGCATACGGCGCCGCCCACCAAAGAAACGCAAATCATCGCCATCTATGGCAAGGGCGGCATCGGCAAGAGCTTCACGCTGGCCAACCTGTCCTACATGATGGCCCAGCAGGGCAAGAAGGTTCTGCTGATCGGCTGCGATCCCAAGAGCGACACCACTTCGCTGCTGTTTGGTGGCAAGGCCTGCCCCACCATCATCGAGACCTCCTCGCGCAAGAAGCTCTCGGGCGAGGCCGTCAGCATCGGCGACGTCTGCTTCAAGCGTGATGGCGTGTTCGCCATGGAGCTCGGTGGTCCCGAGGTCGGCCGCGGCTGCGGCGGACGCGGCATCATCCATGGCTTCGAAACCCTCGAGAAACTCGGTTTCCACGACTGGGGTTTTGATTACGTTCTGCTCGACTTCCTGGGCGACGTGGTCTGCGGCGGCTTTGGTCTGCCCATTGCGCGCGACATGTGCCAGAAGGTGATCGTGGTCGGCAGCAATGACCTGCAGTCGCTCTATGTGGCCAACAATGTCTGCAGCGCGGTCGAGTATTTCCGCAAGCTCGGTGGCAATGTGGGTGTGGCCGGCATGGTCATCAACAAGGACGACGGCACGGGTGAAGCTGCTGCCTTTGCCGAGCGCGCAGGCATCCCGGTGCTCTCGGCCATTCCAGCCAACGAAGACATCCGCCGCAAGAGCGCAGCCTACGACATCATCGGCCGCCCCGGCACGCCCTGGGCGCCGCTCTTCGAAACGCTCGCCACGAACGTGGCCGAGGCCCCGCCGGTGCGCCCGCGTCCGCTCAGC
>JBEELY010000115.1:0-3064 GCA_041167925.1 Pseudomonadota bacterium
ATCTCGTGAGACATCGTGGCCAGAAAACGGCTCTTCTCGCGGCTGGCGGCCTCTGCGCGCAGACGCGCCTCGGCCAGCGCCGCCTTGTCCTTGTCGATCCGGCTTAGTGCGCGCATGAGGATCCACAACAGACCTGCAAAGCCGATGGTCATGAGGCTGCTGGTGCCGAAGACCCAGAACTGATACCGCGAAAACTGCCCCAGGACACGGGCTTCGTCGCGACCCGCCACCAGGGTGACCGGGTAATCGGCGAGCTTGCGATAGGCATAGACCCGGGGTCGGCCGTCGAGCTGCGAGACGCGCCGGAAGGTTCCGGATTCGGGCGCATCGGACTCCATGAAGGGGCCGCCCTGCACTGCCGTGGCCTGCTCGGGGCCCGGGTCAGGATGACGCGCCATGACCGCGCCCGAGTCGTTCTGGAACATGGCCAGCACATCGCCGTCGCGGGTGGCCAAACTGCGAGCGAAGTTAGAAAAGACCACGGGGTCAACCGACAGCTGCAGCACGCCCACAAACTGGCCGTCGATCAGGAGGGGTCGACTGAGATGAATCTGGCGCCGACCCTCCGCAGTGAAATCGCGCTGCGGCAGACTGACAAACAGAAGGTCGCTGCCGCGGTTGTCCTTGTGCACGAGGAACATCGGGCGGTCGGAGAGGTCCTGGCCAGACATGCTGGTCGTACTGAAGCGTACGAGCCCGCTGTCATCGAGCACGCTCATCTGCAGCACCACCCCCTCGAGCACTTTTCGGTGCTGATCGATGAGGTTCGAGGCAATTTGGAGGTCGGCCCCGATCTGGGGCCGCATGTCGATCAGCGTGGCATCGAGGGTCTTCAGAACCGTACGGGCAAATTCGGCGAAGACATCGGCCTTGGCTTCCATGCGCAGGCCAGCCTGTTGAAGCGCACTCTCACGGGTGCGCTCAACTTCAAAGAGGGCGCCCCACCACATCGCAATCAGTGCGCTGACCAAAACGGCCGCAAGGCCACGGCGCATGCGCAGGCTGGTCCGTTCGAGTGCGAGGGTTTCGGGGCGCTCGGTCATGAGGGCATGGGCGCTGATGAAGCTCGGGTGGTGCCGCTGGATGAGACGCGCATGGAAGCGCGCTTTGGAGGGCTCGTTGACGCGCTTCGATGATACGCTGAGCGCATCCGACGCCTGCCCTGGACGCCATGCAAGCCGCCCTCTGGATCCTGTCCTTATTGCTGATGGCCGCGGGCCTCGCGGGCACCGTGCTGCCGGCGCTACCAGGCATTGTGCTGGTGTTTGCAGGCATTGTGCTGGGCGCCTGGATCGACGACTTCACCCGCATCTCGGTCTGGACGGTGGTCATCTGTGGCCTGCTCACGCTGGCCGCCTGGGCCATCGACTATCTGGCCGCCCTGGTGGGTGCCAAGCGTGCCGGCGCCAGCGGCCTGGCCCTGCTCGGTGCCGCCGTGGGCACGGTGCTCGGCATTTTCGGGGGGCTGATCGGCCTGCTGTTCCTGCCCCTGGCCGGTGCTGCCATTGGCCAGTTTCTTTCTGAGGGCAATGCCCGCCGGGCTGCGTCCGTCGGGCTGGCGACCTGGATCGGACTGATGCTCGGCACGATTGCCAAGGTCGTCATTGCCTGCCTGATGATCGGACTCTTTGCGCTGGCCCTGGCCTTTTAAGCGCCCCGGGTGACATTCCGCACACCCGGTGCATGCCGGTCAAGCTCAAGCTTCGGGCTGGAATGCCGTCAACATGGTCTATGGAGACTTCCTCGCCCTCTGCTGCTTCAAACAGGTCGCAACCGGCCGCTGCGGACACCCCCCGCAAGCGGGCGTTTCGGCTGCCCGAGCGCGCGCTGATCGTCGATGAGCAACCGGGGGCGCGTCAGGCGCTGCGCGATGTGGTGGTCGAGATGGGCGTGCGGCAGGTGGATACCGCCCGCGATCCGCAGCAGGCCCTGGAGCTGATCGAGGCCGAGCCCTATCCGCTGGTCCTGAGCGAAGTGAACTTCAAGGGTCCCTTCTCGGGCAGCCAGCTGCTCGAGGTGGTGCGCACCCGGCGTCTGATGCCAGCGCATTCGGCCTTTGTGCTGGTGGTCTCGGAGGCAAGCCGCTCGCTGGTGGCCACGACCAGCGAATGGCAGCCCGATGCCCTGCTGCTCAAGCCGATCGTGCATGCGGTGGTGGCGCCGCGTATCGAGCAGGCCATCCGCAGGCGGACCGCCTATGCCAAGGTGCATGAGGCGTCTTTGCGCAATGATCCGGCCGAACTGCTGGCCGCGGTCGATGCCCTCATCCAGCGGCTGGGCGCGCCCAGCATTGAACTGCTGCGCTGGCGGACCCAGGCCCTGCTGGCGCTGGGCAAGTTTGAGGAGGCACACGCCTGCGCTGCGCTGGCGCTGGGCGAACGGCGTCCTCTGCCCTGGGCTCAGGTCGCCCTGGCGCAGGTGGCCCATGCGCAGGGCCGCAGCAATGAAGCCCAGGCCATGCTCGAGGCGCAGATTGCCGCAGACCCCTATCAGGGGGCGGCTTATGATCTTCTGATCAAGGTGCATCAGGCCACGGGCCGGACTGAAGAGGCCCTTGCCGTGGCCCGCGCCGCAGTCAAGCCCCTGTCCACCCCGCGCAGGCTGCGCACTCTGGGCGAGATGGCGTATGCGCAAGACGAGCTCGAACTCGCCGAGACCTGCTACACCACTCTCATCAGCAAGACCGCTGCCACCCCCGTGCGCAGCGCACTCGATATCGGCATGCTGGGCCAGGTGCTGGTCACTCAGGGCGAAGCCGGCAAGGCGCTTGAACTGGTGAATCGCTCACGCGCGCAGCGGGTTGGGGCTGCGAAGGGTGTTGAGGGCACAAACGGATTTGAGGTTCCGCAGGGGGCTGAAGAGGTCGCGGCACAGGCTCTGGCCGAGTCGGTGGCTGCACAGGCGCACAGCCTGCGCGGGGATCATGACAGTGCGCGCACGCATGCCCGTCGGGCGATCGAACTGGCCACCTCGGCTGCGGCTACGGCTGCGGCTTCGGATTCGACCACTGCGTCAATGAGCTCGTCACGGAGTCCTTCGCTGAGCCCCTCAGTCACCCTGCTGA
>JBEELY010000138.1:0-7397 GCA_041167925.1 Pseudomonadota bacterium
ATCCTCATCAAGAAGGCGGCCAAGATCGACAAGGGTTCCAAGACCCCGCACACCGACAAGGTTGGCAAAATCACCCGTGCACAGGCTGAGGACATCGCCAAGACCAAGGCGCCTGACCTCACCGCCTCCGATCTGGAAGCGGCCGTTCGCACGATCGCAGGAACCGCCCGCAGCATGGGCATCACGGTGGAGGGCCTGTAAATGGCACACCTCTCCAAGCGCGCCAAGGCCATCGCGGCCAAGGTCGATTCGCAAAAGCTCTATCCGGTGGTCGATGCCCTGAATCTCGTCAGGGAATGTGCCGTGGCCAAGTTCGATGAATCCATCGACGTGGCGGTGCAGTTGGGTGTAGACGCCAAGAAATCCGACCAGGTCGTGCGCGGTTCGGTCGTGCTGCCTTCGGGCACCGGCAAATCGGTGCGCGTGGCCGTCTTCACGCAGGGCGCCAAGGCGGATGAGGCCCGTGCCGCCGGTGCAGAAATCGTTGGCATGGAGGATCTGGCCGAGAAGGTCAAGGCCGGCCAGCTCGACTTCGACATCGTCATTGCCTCGCCTGACGCCATGCGTGTGGTTGGCGCTCTGGGTCAGATCCTCGGCCCGCGCGGCTTGATGCCTAACCCCAAGGTGGGCACGGTCACGCCAGATGTTGTCACGGCCGTCAAAAACGCCAAGGCCGGCCAGGTGCAGTACCGCACCGACAAGGCCGGCATCATTCACGCCACCATCGGACGTGCCTCATTCGAGCCGGCCGCGCTTCGGGCCAACCTTTCGGCCCTGATCGAGGCGCTCAATCGCGCCAAGCCCGCCAGCTCCAAAGGGGTCTACCTGCGCAAGGTGGCCCTGTCGAGCACGATGGGCGTGGGTGTGAAGGTCGAACCCGCGAGCGTTCTGGCCCCCGCGGCCTGATCGCAAGCACAAAGAACTTTGGGCTGCCCGTCGCAAGTCGGGCAGGTTGTCAAAGACCGCAGGGGGTCCAGGGCGTATGCCCCAGGGCCTTAAACGCGAAAGCGCCCAGCGCAGATGGCGGTCCCGGAGCGGTTTGCCAAGTATTCAGTCGAAATGCCGAGTGCATTTCGCCGGATGTGACAGCAGGCCACGATTGGTCGCCGTAACCGGTGTGCTGCATTGTGCAGCCACTTTTTCTAGGTAGCAGGAGCAAAAAGACCGTGGCTCTCAATCGTGGAGAAAAGGAGGCAGTGGTTGCCGAAGTTGGCGTGCAGGTCGCGTCAGCCCAAGCCATCATCGTCGCCGAATACCGTGGTCTGGAAGTGGGCGCGATCACCAACCTGCGCAAGCAGGCGCGTGCATCGGGTGTGTATCTGCGTGTTCTCAAGAACACGCTGGCGCGTCGTGCGGTTGCCGGCACTCCGTTTGAAGGCTTGTCCGACCAGCTGGTCGGGCCGCTGATCTACGGCATGTCTGCAGATCCCGTGCAGTGCGCCAAGGTGCTTTCTGATTTTGCCAAGAGCAACGACAAGCTGGTCCTGAAGGCCGGTGCCATGCCGAACAAGGTGATCGACACCGCCGGCGTCAAGGCACTTGCCACCATGCCCAGCCGCGAGGCGCTTCTGGCACAACTGATGGGCACCATGCAGGCACCCGTTGCGAAGTTCGTGCAGACGCTCAACGAAGTCCCGGCGCGTTTCGTGCGTACGGTGGCTGCGGTGCGCGACGATCGCGAAAAAGCCGACGCTTAAGCGTCGGCCGGTTCGTGACCCCCGTTTTCCGGATCCCTCTGACATCCGTATCAACTGACTGGAATCATCATCATGGCACTGAGCAAGACTGAAATCCTCGACGCAATCGCCGGCATGACCGTGCTCGAGCTCTCCGAGCTGATCAAGGACATGGAAGAGAAGTTCGGCGTGTCGGCCGCAGCCGCCGCTGTGGCCGTGGCCGCCCCGGCTGCCGGTGGCGCAGCCGCCGCACCCGCCGCTGAAGAAAAGACCGAATTCACCGTGAACCTGCTCGCCGCCGGCGAGAAGAAGGTCGAGGTGATCAAGGTGGTGCGTGCAGCCACCGGCCTGGGCCTGAAAGAAGCCAAGGACCTGGTCGATGGCGCACCCAAGGCCGTCAAGGAAGCCATTCCCAAGGCCGACGCCGAAGCCCTCAAGAAGCAGCTCGAGGACGCTGGCGCCAAGGTCGAGATCAAGTAATCCCTCGTACCGACGCCCACCGTTGGTTCTGACGCCGCGAGATCCCGGCCACCGTCCTGAATGCAGGGCGGTGCCGGGCACTCGCGTTTTGTTCATTCCAGCGGGGCTCGCGCTGCGCACCCGGGGCACCTCGTGTTCCGGATGCGCATCCCGATCCCTGCAAGACGCCTGACCGGAGTGCTCATGGCCCACGCGTACTCATTCACCGAGAAAAAGCGCATCCGCAAATCCTTCGCCAAACGGCGTGTGGTTCAGGATGTGCCCTACCTGCTCTCGACCCAGCTGGCCTCCTACAACCAGTTTCTGCAGACCGACCGTACGGTCGAGCAGCGCCAGGATGAAGGCCTGCAGGCTGCGTTCACCTCGATCTTCCCGATCGTGTCCCACAACCAGATGGCCCGGCTCGAGTTCGTCAACTACGCGCTTGGCCATCCTGTCTTCGACGTGGTCGAGTGCCAGCAGCGCGGCCTGACCTTCTGTGCCCCGCTGCGGGCCCGGGTGCGCCTGGTCATCATGGACCGCGAGGCCACCAAGCCCACGGTCAAGGAAGTCAAGGAGCAGGAGGTCTACATGGGCGAAATCCCGCTCATGACGACCAACGGCTCCTTCATCGTCAATGGCACCGAGCGGGTCATCGTCTCGCAGCTGCACCGCTCGCCGGGCGTGTTCTTCGAGCACGACCGTGGCAAGACGCACAGCTCGGGCAAGCTGCTGTTTTCAGCCCGCATCATTCCCTACCGTGGCTCCTGGCTCGACTTTGAGTTCGATCCCAAGGACATCCTCTATTTCCGTGTTGACCGCCGTCGCAAGATGCCGGTCACCATCCTGCTCAAGTCCATCGGCCTCACGCCCGAGCAGATCCTTGCGCACTTCTTTGACAGCGACCATTTCCAGCTGATGCCCGAGGGCGCGCTGATGGAGCTGGTGCCTGACCGCCTGCGCGGCGAAATCGCGCGCTTCGACATCTCCGACCGCGAGGGCAAGGTGATCGTCGCCAAGGACAAGCGCATCAACGCCAAGCACATCCGCGAAATCGAAGCTGCCGGCCTCAAGCGCATCTCGGTCCCGGAAGACTTCCTGGTGGGCCGCATGCTGGCCAACAACCTGGTCGATGGTGACACCGGCGAGATCGTGGCCCGCGCCAATGACGAGATCACTGAAGACCTGCTCGACCGCCTGCGCGCTGCTGCAGTGCCCGAGTTCCGCACGCTGTTCACCAACGAGCTCGATCGCGGTCCTTTCATTTCGCAGACCCTGCGCATCGATGACACCGTCGATCAGGCTGCCGCCCGCATCGCCATCTACCGCATGATGCGCCCCGGTGAGCCGCCGACCGAAGAGGCCGTCGAGGCGCTGTTCAACCGGCTTTTCTACAACGCCGATGCCTACGACCTGTCCAAGGTCGGTCGCATGAAGTTCAACCGCCGTGTCGGCCGCGACGAACTCGTGGGCCCCATGACCCTGACCGATGAGGACATCCTGTCGGTCATCAAGATCCTGGTTGATCTGCGCAATGGCAAGGGCGAGGTCGACGACATCGACCACCTCGGCAACCGTCGGGTGCGCTGCGTGGGCGAGCTGGCCGAAAATCAGTTCCGTGCCGGTCTGGTTCGGGTTGAGCGCGCGGTCAAGGAGCGCCTCGGTCAGGCTGAGACCGAAAACCTCATGCCGCACGACCTGATCAACAGCAAGCCGATCAGTGCGGCCATCCGTGAATTCTTCGGCTCGTCGCAGCTGTCGCAGTTCATGGACCAGACCAATCCCCTGTCCGAGATCACGCACAAGCGGCGCGTCTCGGCCCTGGGACCGGGTGGTCTGACCCGCGAGCGGGCGGGCTTCGAGGTGCGCGACGTGCATCCGACCCACTACGGACGTGTCTGCCCGATTGAGACCCCCGAAGGCCCGAACATCGGCCTGATCAACTCGCTGTCGCTCTATGCCCGCCTGAACTAATACGGTTTCCTCGAAACGCCTTATCGCAAGGTGGTCGGCCAGACCGTGACCGACGAAATCCATTACCTCTCGGCCATCGAAGAGGGCCGCTATGTGATCGCCCAGGCCAATGCCTCGGTGGATGGCGGTGGTCGACTGATCGACGAACTGGTCTCGGTGCGGATCAACGGCGAAACCCTGCTCACCTCGCCCGAGAAGGTCGAGTACATGGATGTGGCGCCAAGCCAGATCGTGTCGGTGGCGGCCTCGCTGATTCCCTTCCTCGAGCATGACGACGCCAACCGGGCGCTGATGGGCTCGAACATGCAGCGTCAGGCCGTGCCCTGCCTGCGCCCCGAAAAGCCGGTGGTCGGCACGGGCATCGAGCGTACCTGTGCGGTGGACTCCGGCACGGTGGTGACCGCCCTGCGTGGCGGCGTGGTCGACTATGTCGATGCCAACCGGATCGTGATCCGCGTCAATGATGACGAAGCGGTTGCGGGCGAGGTCGGCGTCGACATCTACAACCTGATCAAGTACACCCGTTCCAACCAGAACACCAATATCAACCAGCGCCCGATCGTGGCCCGAGGTGATCGCATCGCCCGCGGCGACGTGGTGGCCGATGGCGCCTCCACCGACCTCGGTGAACTCGCGCTCGGCCAGAACATGCTGGTCGCGTTCATGCCCTGGAACGGCTACAACTTCGAAGACTCCATCCTGATCTCCGAGCGGGTGGTGTCCGATGATCGCTATACCTCGATCCACATCGAGGAGCTCTCGGTGCTGGCCCGCGACACCAAGCTCGGCCCCGAGGAAATCACCCGCGACATCTCTAACCTGTCCGAGAACCAGCTCGCGCGCCTGGATGATTCCGGCATCGTGTACATCGGTGCCGAAGTCAACGCTGGTGACTCGCTGGTGGGCAAGGTCACACCTAAGGGCGAGACCCAGCTCACGCCTGAAGAGAAGCTGCTGCGCGCCATCTTCGGCGAGAAGGCTTCCGACGTGAAGGACACCTCGCTGCGTGTGCCCTCGGGCATGAGTGGCACCGTCATCGATGTGCAGGTCTTCACCCGCGAGGGCATCGTGCGCGACAAGCGTGCGCAGTCCATCATTGATGATGAACTCAAGCGTTATCGCCTCGACCTCAACGACCAGCTGCGCATCGTCGAGAACGACAGCTTCGAGCGCCTGCAGCGTCTGCTGATTGGAAAGATCGCCAATGGCGGTCCCAAGAAGCTGGCCAAGGGCACGACCCTCGATGCCGCCTACCTGGCCGACCTTGACCGTTGGCAGTGGTTCGAGATCCGCCTGGCCGACGACACCGCCGCCAGCCAGCTCGAGGCCGCCAAGGAATCCATCGAGCAAAAGCGCCACAGCTTCGATCTGGCGTTCGAAGAAAAACGCAAGAAGCTTACCCAGGGCGATGAGCTCCCCCCGGGCGTGCTCAAGATGGTCAAGGTCTATCTGGCGGTCAAACGTCGCCTGCAGCCCGGCGACAAGATGGCCGGCCGTCATGGCAACAAGGGCGTGGTGTCCCGCATCGTGCCGGTCGAAGACATGCCCTACATGGCTGATGGCCGTCCGGTTGACATCGTGCTCAACCCCTTGGGCGTGCCCTCGCGGATGAACGTGGGTCAGATTCTCGAGACCCATTTGGGCTGGGCCGCCAAAGGCGTGGGCCTGCGGATTGGTGCCATGCTCGAGCGCCAGACCAAGGTGGCCGAAGTGCGTCAGATGCTCGAGACCGTCTACAACCGCGCTGGCCAGCCTGCCGACATTGCTTCCCTGCAGGATGACGAGGTGATTGAGCTGGCTCGCAACCTGACCAATGGCGTGCCTTTCGCGACGCCAGTGTTCGACGGTGCCTCGGAGGATGAGATCCGGGCGATGCTCGATCTGGCCTTCCCTGACGACGACGCCAGCACCGCCAGGCTTGGCTTCAATGAGCACAAGACCCAGCTGCGCCTGTACGACGGTCGCACTGGCGAGGCCTTCGACCGTCAGGTCACGGTGGGCTACATGCACGTGCTCAAGCTGCACCACCTGGTCGACGACAAAATGCACGCCCGCTCCACCGGACCCTACTCCCTGGTCACCCAGCAGCCGCTGGGCGGCAAGGCACAGTTCGGCGGACAGCGCTTCGGCGAGATGGAGGTCTGGGCTCTCGAGGCCTATGGCGCTTCCTACACGCTGCAGGAGATGCTCACGGTCAAGTCTGACGACGTCAACGGCCGGACCAAGGTCTACGAGAATCTGGTCAAGGGTGAGCACACGATCGACGCCGGCATGCCGGAGTCCTTCAATGTGCTGGTGAAGGAAATCCGCTCGCTGGGGATCGACATCGATCTCGAGCGCAACTGATCGGGACAAGGAGAGCTGACCATGAAAGCACTGCTCGACCTCTTCAAGCAGGTTCAGGAAGACGAACATTTCGATGCCATCCGTATCGGCATCGCGTCACCCGAGAAGATCCGGTCCTGGTCCTATGGTGAAGTCAAGAAGCCAGAGACCATCAACTATCGGACCTTCAAGCCCGAGCGCGATGGCCTGTTCTGCGCCAAGATCTTTGGCCCGATCAAGGACTACGAGTGCCTGTGCGGTAAGTACAAGCGTCTCAAGCATCGCGGCGTGATCTGCGAGAAATGCGGCGTTGAGGTCACCCTGGCCAAGGTGCGCCGCGAGCGCATGGGCCATATCGAGCTCGCCAGCCCGACCGCGCATATCTGGTTCCTCAAGAGCCTGCCCTCGCGCCTGGGCATGGTGCTCGACATGACGCTGCGCGACATCGAGCGCGTGCTCTACTTCGAGGCCTATGTGGTGGTCGAGCCGGGCATGACTCCGCTCAAGCGCTGCCAGCTGCTCACCGAAGACGACTTCATCGCCAAGACCGAAGAGTTCGGTGACGAGTTCAGCGCCTCCATGGGCGCCGAGGGTGTGCGCGACCTCCTGCGCTCCATCGATGTCGACTCTGAAGTCACCCGTCTGCGCGATGAGCTGTCGGCCACGTCTTCTGAGGCCAAGATCAAGAAGATCGCCAAGCGTCTGAAGGTACTCGAGGGCTTCCAACGCTCAGGCATCAAGCCCGAGTGGATGGTGCTCGAAGTGCTGCCGGTGCTGCCGCCCGAGTTGCGCCCGCTGGTGCCTCTGGATGGCGGTCGCTTCGCTACCTCCGACCTCAACGATCTCTATCGCCGGGTCATCAACCGTAACAACCGCCTCAAGCGCCTGCTCGAGCTCAAGGCGCCCGAGATCATCGTGCGCAACGAAAAGCGCATGCTGCAGGAATCGGTCGACTCCCTGCTC
>JBEELY010000165.1:0-2600 GCA_041167925.1 Pseudomonadota bacterium
GAAGATATTCGCTATGCCGAGAAGCTGGGCTACCGCATCAAGCTGCTGGGCATCACCCGCCGGCGCCCGCAGGGCATCGAGCTCCGTGTGCATCCCACCCTCATCCCATCGCATCGGCTGATCGCCAATGTCGAGGGCGCCATGAATGCTGTCTGGGTCAAGGGCGACGCGGTCGGGCACACCATGTACTACGGCAAGGGCGCAGGCTCCGAGCCTACGGCCAGCGCGGTGGTGGCGGATCTGGTCGATATTGCCCGCACCATGACCATCGATCCTGCCCAGCGCGTGCCGCATCTTGCCTTCCAGCACGATGCTCTGGTCGATCTGCCCATCCTGCCGATGGCCCAGATCGAGAGCGCCTACTACCTGCGCCTGCGGGTGGCCGACGAGCCCGGCGTGCTCGCCGACATCACCCGCATCCTGGCCGATGCCGGCATTTCCATCGATGCGGTGCTGCAACGCGAACCGGCCGATGGCGAGCAACAGACCGACATTGTTCTGCTCACCCATGTCACGGTCGAGCAGCGCTGCAACGACGCGATTGACCGCATCGAGGCTCTGCCCACCGTGGTCTCGAGTGTGACCCGCATCCGGCTCGAGGACTTCAACTGATGCGCTACTTGTCTACGCGCGGCGGGGTGGCGCCGCAGTCGTTTACCGGCATTCTGCTGGGGGGGCTGGCACCCGACGGTGGCCTGGTCGTACCCCAGCACTATCCCAGCATCAGCCTGGAGACCCTCGAGTCCTGGCGCTCGCTCAGCTACGCCGAGCTGGCCTTCGAGGTGCTCTCGCGCTATGTCGACGATATCGATCCCGCGGCGTTGCGCGAGCTTATTGCCCGCACCTACACCGCCGAGGTGTTTGGTTCGCCCGACATCACGCCGTTGTCCACGCTCGAGCCCGACCTTCATCTGCTGCATCTGTCCAATGGCCCGACCCTGGCCTTCAAGGACGTGGCCATGCAGCTGCTGGGCAGGCTCTTTGAGCATGTGCTGGCGCGCGATGGCGCGTCGCTCAATATTCTTGGCGCCACCTCCGGGGACACCGGAAGTGCTGCCGAATACGCGATGCGCGGCCGCCAGGGCGTGCGGGTCTTCATGCTCTCGCCCGCAGGCCGCATGAGTCCTTTCCAGACGGCGCAGATGTTTTCGCTGACCGACCCGAACATCTTCAACATCGCGGTTGATGGCGTCTTCGATGACTGCCAGGACATGGTCAAGGCCGTCTCTAATGATCTTGGTTTCAAAGACCGCTACGCCATCGGCACGGTCAACTCCATCAACTGGGCCCGCGTGGTGGCTCAGGTGGTCTATTACTTCAAGGCCTGGTTTGCGGTGACCACGCCCGGTCAGGCGCAGGCCGTGTCTTTCAGCGTGCCCAGTGGCAACTTTGGCAATGTGCTGGCCGGCCATATCGCGCGTCGTATGGGCCTGCCCATTCGCAGGCTGGTGGTCGCCACCAATGAAAACGATGTGCTCGACGAATTCTTCCGCACCGGTGTGTATCGCCCGCGCAAGACCGCCGATACCCATCAGACCAGCAGTCCGTCCATGGACATCTCCAAGGCGTCCAACTTCGAACGCTTTGTCTGGGATTTGCTGGGCCAGGATGCTGATCGAACCGCCTCCCTCTGGAAGGCCGTGGATACCCAAGGCTACTTTGACCTTTCGGGCACGCCGGAGTTCGCGCGCATTCAGGACTTCGGTTTTGTCTCGGGCGCCAGCCATCATGCGCTGCGTCTGCAGACCATTCGGGAGACCCATCAGCGCCATGGTCGACTGATCGATACCCATACCGCCGATGGGATGGCGGTGGCAGCCCGTTGGCGCGAGCCCGGGGTGCCCATGGTTGTGCTCGAAACCGCCCTGCCTGCCAAGTTTGAGCAGAGCATCCAGGAGGCCCTGAGCCTCACGCCCACCCGGCCGGCGGCTTACGCTTCCATCGAGTCTCTGGTGCAGCGCTACAGCCGGATGCCGGCCGATGTCACCCTGCTTAAGCGCTACATTGCCGAGCGCGCTCCGGCGGTCCGCCTCACCACGAGCCGCTGATGCGGGTGTTTGGCTTTGCCGGTCTGTCCAACGCCGGCAAGACCACCCTGATCGAGGCACTGATCGACCGCTGGGTTGCGCAAGGCCTGCAGCTTGCCGTGATCAAGCATGCCCATCAGGGCTTTGATATCGACCGGCCGGGCAAGGACTCCTGGCGCCATCGCGAAGCCGGGGCCTCGCAGGTGCTGATCAGCTCGGGCCAGCGCTGGGTGCTGATGCATGAATGCAGGGACGAGCCTGAACCTCGTCTGCACACCCTGATCGGTCAATTGAGTCCCTGTGATCTGGTGCTGGTTGAGGGCTATAAGCGCAGCCGCCTGCCCAAGCTGGAAGTCCATCGCGAGCAGACCGGTCATCCCTGGATGTTTCCTGATGATGAGGCCATCGTGGGGGTGGCCTGTGACAGCCCACCCCCGGCAACTGCGTCGCGGCCCGAGGTCTTCGGGCTCACCGACTATGATGCGATCGCTGCTTTTGTCCTAAAACAGGCGCTGCCTGTCGAACTCCTGCCTTCCGACTCATGACCCGTCCTGCCCTGCTTGATTTTGATGA
>JBEELY010000179.1:0-7369 GCA_041167925.1 Pseudomonadota bacterium
GGAAAGCTCACTTACAGCTCGGCGGGCAGCGGCTCGTTTGGCAACCTGATGGGCGAGTACTTCAAGATGCTCACCGGCACCGACATCCTGCATGTGCCGGGCAAGGGCAGCGCAAGCGCGGCTCTCGAAATGAAGGCAGGTCGCATCAACCTCATGTTCGACCCGATCGTGCTGCCGCAATCCACTGACGGTCGCATCCGCGTGCTGGCCGTGGCCGGCCGCGAGCGCACGCAGAGCGTGCCCAACATTCCCACCGTACGCGAAGCCGGCGGGCCCGACATGGACCTGCAGGGATGGTTTGGTCTGTTCGGCCCGGCAGGGCTGCCCGCCGAGGTGGTCAGCAAGTTGGAGCAAGCCAGCCGCACCGTGATCGCCGATCCCGAGATCCAGAAGAAGTTTCTTGCGCTGGGCATCAGCCCGGTGATGCTCGACACCGCAAGCTTCAGAACCCGGATCGAGACCGACTACAAGCTGATCACCGAGATCATCACGCGCGCCAAGCTCACCATCGACTGAACAAACAAGGCCCCGACATGCTCACAAAAGGCACCACCCTGCTCCCGCCCAATGCCTCCAGCCTCAGACGGCGCCAGATCCTGGGCGCTGCCGCGGCCGGCAGTGCACTATCCGTGGCCGGTCCGCTTCGAGCGGCCGATCCCTTTCCGACCAAGCCCATCCGGATCATGTATCCCTTTCCTGCGGGTGGCGGCATGGAAGTCGTGCTGCGCGTCATGGCGGCCGAGATGCAAAAAGGCCTGGGTCAGCCCGTGCTCATCGAAAACCGGACGGGAGGCACCGGGGCCATTGCGATGCAGGCCGCGCTGGCAGCGCCCGCCGACGGGCACACGATTTTTGTCGGGCCGGTAGGCACGGTGGCTATCCTGCCCCATGTGCGCAAGCTCGGCTTCAATCCGATGAAGGACTTCGCCCCCGTTGCGCAATTGGCGGATTTCAAGGGCGTGATGGTGGTGGGCGCCCATGTGCCGGCGAACACCCTGCCAGAGTTCATCGCCTATGCCAGAGCCAA
This sequence comes from Pseudomonadota bacterium, assembly GCA_041167925.1. GTDB lineage: Bacteria > Pseudomonadota > Gammaproteobacteria > Burkholderiales > Burkholderiaceae_E > UBA4615. Next base: position 1,028 of record JBEELY010000179.1, read on the forward strand.
TCCCGACAAGCTCACCCAGGGCATCTCAGGCGTTGCGGCACAGGGGCATCTGAGCGCTCTCATGCTGCAAAAGGAGTGGGGCATCAAGGTGACCATCGTGCCCTACAAGGGGGCGGCCGAGATGCTGGCCGATCTGGCCGGGGGGCGTCTGGACATCGTCAACGATCTCACCATGCTGCAACTCGTCAAGCAGGGCAAGGCCAAATTGCTGACCGTCTTTGCCGATCGGCGTCTGGACGATTTTCCAGCGGTACCTGCCTTGCCCGAGATCAAGGGCGTTCCGCTGGTGAACATGAGCGGCACCTGGTTCTCGGCCTTCGCGCCCGCGGGCACGCCCCAGGCGGCTATCGATCGACTGGCGACGGAATTCGAAAAGGTGCTCAAACATCCCGACGTGCTCGCCAAGATGAAGCCCATCACCATCAATCCGGCCTTCGCAGGCCCGGCCGAGATGCGGCGGATTTGGGAGGCGGACTACAAGGAGTATGGGCAGGTGATCCGGGACACCGGACTGAAGGCGGAGTGAACCCGTGAGCACTCCCCTTAGCTATGAAGTGGATGGCCGCGTGGCCATCATCACCCTGCGCCGACCTGAACGGCGCAATGCGATCAACGCTCAGACCACCACCTTGCTGCATGAAGCCTGGAGGCGTTTTTCGGCCAGTGACGAGCGCGTGGCCATCATCACCGGCGAGGGCGATCACTTCTGTGCCGGCGTCGATGTCACCGATGCCTCCAAAGAGGCCTGGAAGGGTGTTCCCAATATCGGTGTCACGCTCGACAAGCCCCTGATCGCTGCAGTCAATGGCTCGGTGGTGGGTGCAGGCTTCACGCTCACCATGATGAGCGACCTCTGCATTGCCGACGAAACGACGCGCTTCATCTTTCCTGAAGCCAAGGTCGGCATGTTCGGTGGCATCACGGCCAGCCTGGTCGGCCGTGTGCCGCAAAAGGTGGCCAATGAGTTCCTGATGCTTGGCGAGCCGATGAGCGCCCAGCGCGCCTACGAGGTCGGCATGGTGAACCGGGTGGTCGGCACCGGAGAGCATCGGCGCGCCGCCCTTGAGATGGCGCATCGTGTGGCCGCACTGGCGCCACTGGTGCTTCAGACCATCAAGCGGGACACGCTGGCCACACTGCCGAAGTCGCCCGCCGAACAGGCCTATCCCGCCATGGGTCGCCTGCAGGCGCTGTCGCAGAGCGAAGACGCCCGAGAGGGGCCACTGGCCTTTCGTGAAAAGCGCAGCCCCGACTTCAAGGGACGGTGACCCCGATGACTGCAACGCCTTCCGCCCAAGCCTCCGCCGGCATCCTCGATGGCATCAAGGTGCTCGATCTCACCCGCGTGCTCGCGGGCCCTTGGTGCACGCAGGCACTGGCCGACATGGGTGCCACCGTCTGGAAGATTGAACGTCCCGATGGCGGTGACGAAATGCGGCTCAGTCCGCCGCACCTCAACAATGCGGCGGGTGAAGCCACCACGCTGGCGCACGGTTTTCTCGCCGCCAACCGGGGCAAGCATTCGGTCACGCTCGACTTCACTCAGGCACAGGGTCGGGCCCTTGCGCAACAACTGGCTGCGCGTGCCGACGTGGTGGTCGAGAACTTCAAAGCAGGCGATCTTGCACGCTACGGTCTGGATTACGACAACCTCAAACGCCTCAAACCTGATCTCATCTACTGCTCGATCACGGGCTATGGTCAGGACGGACCTCTGGCCAGTCAGCCCGGCTATGACCCGGTCTTTCAGGCAGTGACCGGCATCATGAGCGTCTCAGGCAATGCCGATGGCGAGCCGGGCGAGGGGCCGATGCGGTGCGCAGTGGCCTACATCGATGTGACCACCGGCATGATTGCCACCTCAGGCATTCTCGGCGCGCTCTTTCATCGTCAACGGACCGGACAGGGGCAGCACATCGATGTTGCCCTGCTCGATACGGCGCTGGCCTCGACCACCTACATTGCCCAGAAATACCTGTCGAGCGGCGCCGTCCCGCGCCGCGCAGGTAACGGCAGTCTGCTGGTCTCGCCCTCGGGCACCTATCCCTGTGAAGACGGCCAGGTACTGATTCATGCCGGCAATCCAGGCCAGTGGGAACGACTTTGCCGTTGCCTGGGCAAGCCCGAATGGCTCCAGGACCCTCGCTTTACCGATCGAGCCACACGGCTTAGAAACGCACGGGCCATGGATGCCGAACTTGGACAGGTCACCCGACACTGGAAAAAGCAGGCTCTCGCCGATGCGCTGGGCGCTGTGGGGGTTCCTGCGGGGCCGGTGAACTCGATCGCTGAGGCCTTTGAAAATCCGCAGGTCAAGCATCGCGGCATTGCTGTGCCGGTGGATCATCCCGGAATCGGGTCTGTCCCGATGGTGCACAGTCCCTTCCGTTTCTCCGAGACACCTGTTCAGCACCGGCCGGCACCCGAACTGGGCGCGCATACCGTGCAGGTCTTGAAGAACGAACTCGGCATTGACGACCAGGGACTGGCTGCCTTGAAAGCCTCCGGGATCTGCTGAACGCTGACACCGCAGGCAAGCTCCAGAACCTGGGGCCAATCTGAGCAGGGCTTGCGCTGGCTCATGAAGGCCGGGGGCACCGTTGCTAGATTTTTCCGGCAACGGGAGCACCTGCGCCATGAGCTTCATACCGTCAGCCGCGACTCGAACACGATCTACGGTAGCGACCCGGTCACGATCGTCATCCCCCACCCGGCCAATATCGACCCCCGAGATCAGAGCGCTCGGGGCTGCGCAAAAGTTGCTCGATCCCTGCGATGTTCGTATCAATGGCCATCGACCCTGGGATCTGCAGGTGCACCATCCGCAGACTCTGGTTCGCGTGTTGGCCAAAGGCAGCCTGGGCTTGGGCGAAAGTTACATGGACGGCTGGTGGGACTGCGACCAGCTCGACGAATTCTTTACCCGTATCCTGCGTGCGCGGCTTGACGAACAAATGAGCGTTGCCGCAGCCGCCTGGCTGGGGTTGCGCGCGCGGCTGTTCAACCTGCAAAGCGAACGTCGGGCCTGGCAGGTGGGTCGGGAACACTACGACCTGGGCAATGAACTGTTCGAGGGCATGCTCGACCCCTCCATGGCCTACAGCTGCGGCTACTGGGCACAGGCCGACACGCTGGAAGAGGCCCAGACCGCCAAGCTTGACCTCGTGTGTCGCAAGCTAGGTCTGCAGGCCGGCATGACTCTGCTCGATATCGGCTGCGGCTGGGGCAGCCTGATGCGGCATGCGGCAGAACATTACGGCGTGCACTGTACGGGTCTCACAATCTCAAAAGCACAGGCCGCCTGGGGCGCAGAACGGGTGGGTCGCCTGCCGGTGCACTTCGAGCTCACCGACTACCGCAGCTTCAATTCAGATGGCGCACGGCGCTTCGACCGGATCGCCTCGATCGGCATGTTCGAACATGTCGGTCACAAGAACTATCACGCCTTTTTTGACACCGCTCGACGCAGCCTGAAGGAGGAGGGGCTGTGCCTGCTGCACACCATTGGCAAGAACCGGTCAGGCACGACCATCGACCCCTGGTGCGAAAAATATATTTTCCCGAATGGCGCCCTGCCTTCGCTTGCCGAACTCACGGCGGCCTCAGAGGCCTTGTTCGTCGTCGAAGACCTGCACAACTTCGGCGCCGACTATGACCGCACCCTGATGGCCTGGCATGCGCGCTTTGAGGCAAGCTGGCCCCGATTGCGTGAACGGTATGGCGCGCGCGATGGAGAACGATTCCGCCGCATGTGGCGCTATTACCTGCTGGTCTGCGCAGGCACCTTCAGGGCCAGGTCCAACCAGCTTTGGCAGCTGGTGCTTTCGCCCAGCGGGGTTGAGGGCGGTTATCGGCGGGTCAGCTGATCGCTGCGAGCCATCTGCAGCTGATGCAGGGTGATCTTGCGCACCTCGATCTGACTGGATTCGACATGCGAGCGCAAGAGCATGCGCGCCGTATCAGCCCGACCGGAGAGCACGGCTCGCAGGATTTTGCCGTGCTCGTCATAAGTAGCCTCAATACGCTGGCGCTGGGTGAAGTCGAGCCGGCGAATCACGCGGATGCGCTCCGAGATATCCCGATGCACCCTTAGCATTTCCAGGTTGCCGGTCGACTCGACCAGGGTCGAATGAAAGGTTTCATCGAGGCCAGCCACCACCTCGGCATCCTGCACTCGTCGCGCCTTGGGCGCCAGCCAGATCGCCTGCAGGCCCTTGAGCAGCTCTGCGCTGTGCTGTGCATCGCCGGAAACGCGTCCATCGCACAGACGCTGCACCGCGTCGGTTTCGAGCAGGATGCGCAGGTCATAGAGCTGATCGAAGCGATGGAAGTCAAAGGGCAGCACCCGCCAGCCGTTGCGGAACAGCACCTCGACCTGCCCCTCCTGCTGCAGCCTGAACAGGGCCTGACGCACCGGCGTGCGGGACACCCCGAGTCGCTCGCATAACTCCAGCTCGGAGAAGCGGTCTCCAGGAACCAGCACAAAGCTGTTCAGGTCGGCCTTGATCTGTTCATAGACCTCGTCGGCCAGCGATACACGCTGCACGGGGGCTGCCGGTTTCACTTGCGAACTTCCCGCTGGAAGATCTCGAGACTTTTCTTTTTGGTTTGCACGAAGCTGGGCTCGGTCAGGGTCTGCACGGTTCTGGGTCGAGGATCATCATAGACCAGCAGATCAGCCACCGAGGTCGGTCGCTTGGTGAGCAACAAGACGTGATCGGCCAGATAGACCGCCTCTTCCAGGTCGTGCGAGACGAGCATCATGGTGGTTCCGGTCTGGATGAACACCTCCTGGAGCTTTTCTCGGATGAACAGCGTCATCTCGAAATCCAGCGCCGAAAAAGGTTCGTCCAGAAACAGCACCTCGGGCCGGGGGGCCAGCGCCCGCATGATGGACGCCGTTTGTTGTTGCCCGCCGGACAGTTCGTAGGGATAGCGGTTGAGGTCGAACTTCACATCGAACGACGCCACCAGCTCCTGCATGCGGCGATCCACCTCGGCTTTGGTAAAGCCGGCCAGCTTCAGCGGATAGGCAATGTTGTCGATGGTGCGCATCCAGGGGAACAGGGCCTCCCGGTAGTTCTGGAACACGTAGCCGATCCGGGTGTCCTTCAGAGACTTGCCATCGAACAGGATCTCGCCGGCATCAATCGGCACCAGCCCGGCAATCATGTTGATGAGGGTGGACTTGCCGCATCCGTTGGGCCCAAACACCGAGGTGATCTTGCCCTTGGGAATGTCCAGATCGAAGTTCTCGTAGAGCGGCCAGCCCGCAAAATACTTGGTCAGACCACGGATGGTGATGTGCGTGCCCGAGGGCCCGGGCCGAAACGGCTGCCTGGGTACATCGGCATACACGGGGGCATTCAAGACGGCATTCATCGGCCACTCCAGTGCACGACACGTCGTTCAATGAACAGGAAGGCCACATTGAGCAGGTAGCCCAGGATGCCCGCGGCCATGATCGCGGCGTACATCACCTTCACGTTCATGACCTGCTGTGCGTCGATGATCTTGTGGCCCAGTCCATTTTCGGACCCGATGAACATTTCCGCGACCACGACAATCACCAGGGCCATCGATACCGCCGACCTCAGGCCAACAAAGGACGGCTGAAGGCTCTCCCAGAACAGGACATCCCTGAAGATCTGCCATCGGGTCGCGCCCATGACCCGGGCCGCCATCACGCGCTGTTTGCGGGCATTGATGACGCCGTAGGCGCTGTTGAACACGACGATCAGAAAGGCGCCAAAGGCTGCAATGGCCACCTTGTTCACATCGGAGATTCCGAAGATCAGCAAAAAGAGCGGGATCAGTGCCGATGCAGGCGTTGAGCGGAAGAAATCGACGAGGAACTCCACGCTGCGATAGGCACGCTCTGCACTGCCCAGAACAATGCCCAGCGGCATGCCTACGCCCGCCGCAATGGCAAACGCAAGCAGCGTGCGCTCGAGCGTGACCCAGAAGTGCGTCAGCAAGTTGCCACCGAGCAGGCCCGACACGAGGGTGGCCAGCGTATCTCCCGGAAGAGGCAGCAGGATGGCCTTGATCATGCCGAATCTCACGACCAGATCCCAGAGGACGAGCAGGACCGCCGGTCCGACCAGAGGAAGGGCCTTGCCCCAGTCGATGGACCGGCGGACCGCGCCGGGCGGCATGCCTGCAGTCGCACTGAGCCAGGGAGCCGGGGCCCCTGGCTTCACGGCGCTTGTTGCATCCGAAGATGCTGAAGGGTGGCTGCTCATGGCATCAGGGCTTGTAAAGCAGGGCGGCCACGTCGATGCGCTTGCTGAAGATGCCCCGATCCGAGAACAGATCAAAGAACTTCTGGAAGTACTCGGT
>JBEELY010000236.1:0-11526 GCA_041167925.1 Pseudomonadota bacterium
GCACGATGTTGCGACACGCCTGCACGGGGCCGTGCTGGGTCTGTATGGTGGCGCCGACCAGGGCATCCCGGTCTCGACCGTGGATGAAATGAAGCAGCGTCTGGCACAGGGAAATGCCGCTTCAAAAGCCTCGGAGTTCGTGGTCTACCCCGATGCACCCCATGCATTCCATGCCGATTACCGGCCGTCGTATCGCAAAGAGGCCGCACAGGATGCTTGGGGCCGTACCCTCGCCTGGCTGCGCCGGCAGGGCGTGGCCTAAGAATCCAGGCCTCTGCTGAGCCCGAGGTGACTGAACCCCGGGCTCACTGAACCAAGGGTTCAGCGCAGACTGCTGTAGACCGCCGTGCGCAGCAGCGGTCGATACGAGGCGCTCTGACCGGGGCCCTGCATCATCCAGACCGCGACGAGCTCCTCTTTGGGGTCGACCCAGAAATAGGTGCCGGCATAGCCGCCCCAGTAATAGTCGCCCACCGATCCGATCAGCGGTGATTCGCCCGCGGCGGTGCGTACGGCGACACCCAGACCGAAGCCGTGTCCCGGACCAGGGAGGTAGGTCGGGCCTCGCACGCCGGCCAGATGGTCGCTGGTCATGTACTCGATCGTCTTGCGCGACACGATGCGCACACCGTCCAGACTGCCGCCATTGAGCATCATCTGCCCGAAGCGCAGGTAGTCATCGGCGGTCGACACCAGGCCCCCGCCTCCGGAGAGCAGTTGGGGGGTGACCCTGACATCGAGCAGTTGCACGGGCTGTTTGCTGTCCGGGTCAGTGGCGTAGGCTTCCGCGATTCTGCGCCGCTGCGCAGCGGGCACCGAGAAGCCGGTGTCTTTCATGCGCAGTGGCTCGAAGATCCGTTCACGCAAAAAGACGTCAAGCGTCTTGCCGGAAACCTTTTCGACCACAGCGCCAAGGACATCGGTCGATACGCTGTATTCCCAGGTGGATCCCGGTGCATAGGCCAGCGGAAGGCTGCCCAGACGGCGCATCATTTCTGCATTGTCGTAGTTCAGGCCCGGCGCGCCAGGGCGCAGGTCGGCCTTGAGGTACTCAGTCTTCACCGCAGACCGTCCAAACACGCCGTAGGTCAGCCCGGAGGTATGGCGCAGCAGGTCGTGCACGGTCATTTCGCGAGGCGCATTGACCCGCTCAAGCACCGGCTTTCCATCGGCGCCGGGTTTTTCAACACCGACCTGTACTCCCTTCATTTCAGGAAAGTAGCGGCTGATCGGATCGGACAGCCTGAGCTTGCCCTCCTCGACCAGGATCATCGTGGCAATGCTCACGACCGGTTTGGTCATGGAGTAGATGCGAAAGACCGCATCGCGGGACATGGGCGTGGACTGCGTTGGGTCTAGTTTGCCCACCGCAGAGGCATGCACCAGTTGTCCTTTGTGCGCCACCAGCAGCACTGCACCCGGCAGGCGGCCGGCGGTCGAATCGGCCTCGACCTGACGCATGAATCGCTCGATCGGGGCGGTGTCGACGGTGGCGGCCGGTTTGCCCGACGCCAGAGTGCCGCATCCCGAGGCCAGCGACACTGCCGCGACCAAGGCGACGCCGAGCGTTGCTCGGCGCGCACCGCGCATCGCTGGCGGCCAGGCACAGGTGCGCGCGCGGGAAACGAGGGAGGGCACCAGGCCGGCTGATTGCGCAGCGGATGCGGATTCAGCATTCCATGGCGATGCGCACTGCGGCATGCGGATGGGCAGGGGCGGATGCAAGGCGTCTCCTGAGCATGTGTCTTGTGGTGCTTCGCATCGTCTCATGAAGCGGGCCTGCGGCGAAGTGGGCCTTCGAAGGTCGTTCGACCGACCGTTGCCGTCGGTATACTTGCCCGCTTTGCCCTCACGTTGCGGCGGACGCCCTGATTCTTTCCTCCATCCTGATTGCCACGCTGCTCTCCGGCCTTGTGTCGGTCGCGGTGGCTGCCTGCATTTCTTATGGCGCGGTCTCGCGCTGGCTGCCACGCATGGTCAGCCTGTCAGCGGGCATTCTGCTCGGTGCGGCCGTATTGCATCTGATTCCCGAGGCTTTCGAATCCTCAGCAGGAATCGAGCCGCTGTCCTGGACCCTGCTGGCCGGTTTCGTGGGCTTTTTCCTGCTCGAGAAGTCAGCGCTGTTGCGGCACAGCCATCACCATGAAGACGATGGCCATGGTCATCATCACGGGCATGACCGCATGGAAGCCGGGCCAGGGGGGGTGCTCATCCTGGTTGGCGATTCGATCCACAACTTTGGCGACGGTGTGCTGATCGCTGCCGCCTTTCTTACTGATCCGCTCTTGGGCTGGATGACCGCTGCGGCCATCGCGACCCACGAAATCCCCCAGGAAATTGGCGATTTCATCGTACTGCGCAATGCTGGTTACTCGCGTGCGCGCGCGCTGAGCTTCAATGCCCTGTCTGGTGCGGCCGCCGTGATCGGTGGCCTGCTGGGCTACTGGTGGATGGGCTCCATGCAGGATTTGATGCCTTATGTCCTGGTGCTGGCGGCAAGCAGCTTCATCTACATCGCTCTGGCTGATCTGGTGCCTGACATGCAGCGTCGTCGTCATTCCGGTGACTCCGCCCAGCAGGTCATCTTGATGCTGGCCGGCATTGCGCTGATTGCAGGCGTGACCTCGCTTCTGCACGGTCACTAACTGCCCCTCGGCCCTGGGGCCCTGGGGCCCTGCGGCGCAACAGCAACCGGTCTTAAGGCCCGACGGCAACCGGCCGCGCCGGGTCACTGCACCACTCGCTCCACGAGCCGCCATACAGGCCTGCCCCTTCCATGCCTGCATGCACCATTGCGAGCTGGTTATGACAGGCGCTGACCCCCGAGCCGCAGGACTGGATCACCAGCTTGCCCGGCCGGTCGCCGATCACGCTGCGAAACTCCTGCGCCAGCACCTGTGCGGGCTTGAAGCAGCCGTTCTCCCGCAGGTTGGCACCCGAAGGGCGATTCAGGGAGCCTGGAATATGGCCTGCGACCGGATCCATGGGTTCGGTCTCGCCCCGGAAGCGCTCGGCTGAGCGTGCATCAAGAATGCAGGGGATGCCCGACTGCCCTGCCTGCGCACTGATGCCCACCATCTCCTGCAACTGCATGAGCCGCTCGAGCGGTGCACGCTCAGGCCAGGGCGTGCAAGGCTGCACCGTGGGTAGCTCAGTTGTCACCGGATAACCCGCCCGCTGCCATGCGGGCAGCCCACCGTCGAGCACGGCCACGCGAGCATGACCGACCCAGCGGGCCATCCACCACAGCCGACTGGCCATCAGGCCGCCGCTCGTGTCATAGACCACCAGCTGCTGCTCGGGCTGCAAGCCGAGTCCAGCCAGAAGCGCTCGGACCTGTTCCTGGGAGGGCATTGGATGGCGCCCATTGCGCCCATTCTTGGCTGCGGAGAGGTCTGCGTCCATTGCCACGAACCGTGCCCCGGGGATGTGCCCCTCGGCATAGCCCAGGGCGCCGGCTTGCGGTTGCATCAGGTCATGACGTGCATCGACCACGATGCAGCGGTCGATGACATGGGCCAGTTCTTCAGCCGAGATCAGGGTGGTCCAGTTCATCTTGGGTAGTCCAGTTGTGCACGCAGAAATTCATGGAAATGCTGCATGCCATCTTCCATGGGGCTCTGATAGGGGCCGACCTGACTCTCACCGCGTTCGAACAGGGCGAGTCGACCCGCATCCATCCGTTCGGCAATCTCGTCATCTTCGATGCAGGTCTCCATGTAGGCAGCACGCTCCGCATCCACGAAGTCGCGCTCAAAGAGTGCGATCTCCTCCGGATAGTAGAACTCGACGATGTTGGTGGTGTGTCGTGGGCCTCTGGGAACAAGCTGTGAAATCACCAGAACATGCGGGTACCACTCCACCATGAGGTTGGGGTAGTAGGTGAGCCAGATGGCGCCCTGTTCGGGAGCCCGGCCTTCGCTGTACTTGAGGACGGCCTCATGCCAGCGCTGGTAGGTGGGGCTTCCCGGGCGTCCGAGGCCATGATGCACGCCGACGGTCTGGACCGACCACCAGTCGCCGAACTCCCAGCGCAGATCGGCGCAGTCGACGAATTTGCCAAGCCCGGGGTGAAAGGGCTCGACGTGGTAGTCCTCAAGGTAGACCTCGATAAAGGTCTTCCAGTTGTAGGGACACTCATGGACCTCGACATGGTCGAGCATGTAACCCGAGAAATCGAGCTTGTGCCTGACGCCCATGCGGGCGAGGTCGGCCACCACGTCGCGCTGACCCGAGAACAGCAGGCCATTCCAGTTTTGCAGCGGACTGCGCCCGAGGCTGAGGCAGGGCTGCTGCTCAAAATGGGGCGCGCCAAGTAATTGACCCTTCAGATCGTAAGTCCAGCGATGAAGCGGGCAGACGATCTGGCGGGCATTGCCGCGGCCGTTGAGCATGATGGCCTGCCGGTGCCGGCAGACATTGGAGAGGAGCTCGAGCCCCTGTTCGCCCCGCACGAGAAGGCGGCCCTCCTTCTCGGCCGCGAGCGCGTGGTAGTCCCCGGGTTCCGGAACCATGAGTTCATGGCCAACGTAACCAGGACCGCGCTTGAACAGGATCTCGATTTCGCGCTCGTAGAGCGCTGGATCGAAATACGCCGAAACCGGAAGCTGGGCTGCAGAGCGCTGCAGATGATCCCGACGCCCGAGATCCGACATGATTCGACCTCCGTGGGGGTGAGTTGCGGGGGTGGGGAGTCTACCCCCGATCGGCCTGGGTGGGTAGCCGCGGCCATGGCCTACACTGTCGGGGTTGACGACTCACGCGGCGTCTGGCTGATGGTCAGGGCGCCCCGCAACCATGGCCAGCCCCCCCGCCGGATCTTCCTCCGCCCCGCCGTCAGATACGCCGGCTGCTGATTCTTTTTCCCCGCCGGTTTCTTTCGAGGCGGCGCTTGAAGAGCTCGAAGCCCTGATCCAGGACATGGAGTCGGGCCGGATGTCACTTGAAGCTTCGGTGACCGCCTATCGCAGGGGCGCGCAGCTCGTGGCTTTCTGTCGCGAGAACCTGGCCAGGGTGCAACAGCAGGTCCGTGTGCTTGAGGGCGACCTGCTAAAGCCCTTCGATGGCCAGATCGGCCAGGGAGGCTGACCCATGCCCACGCCGTCGCTGACCGACTGGATGGCTGCCATCCTGGCCCGTACCGAAAGCTATCTCGATACCCAACTGTCTGCCGCCGCCACTGCCACGGCGCTTGAGACCCTCAATGCAGCCATGCGGCATGCAGTGCTCGAAGGCGGTAAACGCATCCGTCCGCTGCTCGCCCATGCAGCGGGGGATCTGACCGGTGCCGCTCCGGCTGCGCTCGACCGGGCGGGCTGTGCGGTCGAACTCATCCATGCCTATTCCCTGGTCCATGACGACATGCCCTGCATGGACAACGATGTATTACGTCGTGGCAAACCCACGGTACACGTGGCCTTTGGCGAAGCCATGGCCATGCTGACCGGGGACGCACTGCAGGCCATGGCCTTCGATGTGCTTGCCCAGTCTGTGGATTGCGGGGTGGGCGCGCGCGCCGTGGTCCGCATGAGTGCCGAGCTCGCCCGCGCGTCGGGTGCAACGGGCATGGCGGGCGGACAGGCCATCGATCTTGCATCGGTGGGTGAGCGTCTGAGCCGGGAGCAGCTTGAGGACATGCACCGCCGCAAGACCGGCGCCCTTCTGGCGGCTGCGGTGCGTCTGGGGGCATGGAGCGGCGCACCGCTCGAGCCTGCGCACCAGCAGTCGCTCGATGCCTATTGCACGGCCATCGGTCTGGCGTTCCAGGTCATTGACGATGTGCTCGATGTCGAGGCCGACAGCGCCACCCTGGGCAAGACGGCCGGCAAGGACGCCGAACAGGACAAGCCGACCTATGTCTCCCTGATGGGTTTGTCCGAGGCCCGTGCCCTGGCCGAGTCTCTACGGCTGCAGGCCCATACCGCTTTACAGCCTTTTGGTTCGCGCGCCCTGCGTCTGGGCGAGCTTGCCGACCTGATCGTGTTGCGCCGCTCTTGACTCCAGGCCCGGAACGGGCCAATGTCGGGAAAAACGGGGACTACCCATGACAACGACCTCCTCCTTCAGGCTGCTCGAGTCCATCAACGCGCCGTCCGACCTTCGCAAGCTCGAACGTGCCCGTCTGCCGGCGCTCGCAGATGAACTTCGGACCTTTATTCTCGAATCAGTGGCCCGCACCGGCGGGCACCTGTCGAGCAACCTCGGAACGGTCGAGCTGACCATCGCCTTGCACCATGTGTTCAACACCCCGCGCGATCGCATCGTCTGGGATGTGGGCCATCAGTCCTACCCCCACAAGGTGCTCACTGGCCGGCGCGAAGCCATGGCCGGTCTGCGCCAGCATGGCGGCATTTCGGGTTTTCCCAAGCGCTCCGAGAGCGAGTACGACACCTTTGGGACCGCGCACTCCTCCACCTCTATTTCGGCGGCGCTGGGCATGGCGGCGGCATCGCGCAATCTGGGCGAAAACAAGGGTCCTGGCCGACGCAGGCATGTTGCGGTGATCGGCGATGGCGCCATGACGGCAGGCATGGCCTTCGAGGCCATGAATAATGCAGGGGTTACGCCCGACATTGATCTGCTGGTGGTTCTGAACGACAACGACATGTCGATCTCGCCGCCGGTGGGCGCACTCAACAAATACCTGGCGCGTGTGTTGTCTGGCCGCCAGGTCTCGATGGCCCGCGACATGGCCCGCTCGGTGCTTTCGCGCGTGCCTCCGGTCTATGAACTGGCCAAGCGCCTTGAGGAGCATGCCAAGGGCATGGTGGTGCCCGCCACCATGTTCGAGGAATTCGGTTTCAACTACTTTGGCCCGATCGACGGTCACGATCTGGATGCCCTGGTGCCCACGCTGCAAAACCTGCGTGAAATGCATGGCCCAGTCTTTCTGCACGTGATTACCCGCAAGGGGCAGGGCTACAAGCTGGCCGAGGCCGATCCCATCCTGTATCACGGCCCTGGCAAGTTCAATCCGGCCGAAGGCATCCGCAAGGCCGCCGCGGGCAAGCCCACCTACACGCAGGTGTTCGGTGACTGGCTCTGCGACATGGCGGCCCTGGATGAGCGGGTCGTTGGCGTCACGCCCGCGATGCGCGAGGGATCTGGCATGGTCGAGTTCGAGCGCAGATTTCCGCAGCGCTACTTCGATGTCGGCATTGCCGAGCAGCATGCGGTGACCTTTGCTGCGGGCATGGCCTGTGAAGGTCTCAAGCCGGTGGTGGCGATCTACTCCACCTTCTTGCAGCGAGGCTACGACCAGCTCATTCACGACGTCGCCTTGCAGAATCTGCCGGTGGTCTTCGCACTCGACCGCGCTGGCCTGGTCGGCGCCGATGGTGCCACCCATGCGGGCAACTACGATCTGGCCTATCTGCGCTGCATTCCCAATATGGTGGTGCTTGCCGCCTCCGATGAGGATGAATGCCGTCAGATGCTCTACACCGCCTTCTGTCACGAGGGCCCCAGCGCCGTGCGATATCCGCGTGGATCGGGGCCGGGCGTGGCGGTGCGCAAGGACCTCACCCGAATCCCCATGGGCAAGGGTGAGGTGCGTCGAGAAGGTCGACGGATCGCAATCCTCGCCTTTGGCTCCATGGTGCAGCCCGCGATGATGGCGGGCGAAGCGCTCGATGCCACGGTCGTGAACATGCGCTGGGTCAAGCCTGTAGACGCGGACCTGATCGAGTCGCTGGCCCGTACTCACGACGCCTTCGTCACGGTCGAAGAGCACGCGATCATGGGCGGCGCGGGCAGTGCCTGCCTGGAGGCCATGGCCGAACGCGGCGTGATCCGGCCGGTGTTGCAGTTGGGTCTGAAGGACCATTACATCGATCAGGGGGATCCCGCCCTGCTGCTCAAGCACGAAGGACTCGATGCGCCCGGCATCGAGCGCTCGGTCCGGGAGCGTTTCGCAGACCTCATTGCTGGCGAGGGTGCCCCAAGACTGGTGGCTAGCCGCTGAGTTAGAGTGTCGGGCTGAGTCGGATTTCGGCGGGTGTGTCCCTGACGCATCGGCCGGGCCCGAGTGCCGGCAGTCGTTTTATTTTCCGGAGCCTTCATGAATTCGCGCGACCAGCTTGCCTCGCCTATGGGCGGGGATACGGCCATGCCCGACGTCCAGGGCAGTATCGACCACCGTCAAATGCCGATCCAACGGGTGGGTGTGCGCGGGCTTCGTTATCCCATGATCTGGCAAGCCGGGCCCCGTGCCGGCGAGATGCCTACGGTGGCCTCATGGGGCATGTTCGTGGCCTTGCCTGCCGATCAGAAGGGCACGCACATGTCCCGCTTCATTGCCCTGCTTGAAGAGCGTGCGCGCAGTCTCTCCATGGCCAGCATGCTGCCTTTGCATGCCCACATGCTGGAGTTGCTCCAGGCCGAATCAGGTCGGATCGAGTTGAGTTTTCCGCTGTTTTTGCGCAAGACGGCTCCGGTCTCGGGTGTGCAGAGCACGCTGGACTACGATTTGTCCGTCACTATCGACGGCACCGCCCTGGCGCCCGAGCTCCGCGTACAGATTCTGGTGCCGGTGACCAGCCTGTGCCCCTGCTCCAAAACCATTTCCGAGTATGGTGCGCACAATCAGCGCTCGCATGTCACCGTGCAGGCCGTGCTGGCACCGGGCGCAGACCTCGACGTGCAGGACCTGATCGAACGCATCGAGCAGCAGGCCTCCTGCGAGCTCTATGGGCTGCTCAAGCGGGTTGATGAAAAGCATGTCACCGAGCGGGCCTACGACAATCCCAAGTTCGTCGAGGACCTGGTGCGCGACGTGGCGGCAACCGTCCGCGCGACCGCGGGGATCCGGTCTTTCGTGGTCGAAGGCGAAAACTTCGAATCCATCCACAACCACTCGGCCTACGCCTGCATCGTTTCCTGAGTCCGGAGTTCCTCGTCAGGCGTCTCCGGGATTCAGAGGAATCAGGGTCTGTTTAGGCGAGGGTCAAGGAAGGTCCAGCCACCGATTGCGCTGGATCAGTGCGCGCGTGGCTTGCGCACCATCGGGGGTCCAGGCGTCCTCGAGCGTAGAGTTCCAGGCCTGCAGGGCGCTCATCGCCACGATCGCCTGATGTTCACCGTCGTTCGGCGTCGGAATGAGGTCGGCGGGCAACTCCAGATCGTGCAAAAGAATGTGTTCGCGATGCGTGACCTGCTGGCCCTGGTCGATCAGCGCATAGCGAATATCGAGGCTGCCTGAGGCTTGTGCGCACTGCGCCAAGGCTTGCGGGATGCCCGCCTCCTCCTGGCATTCCCTCATCAGGGTGCTCCAGGCAGTGTCGAAGCCGGCGATTCCGCCAGCCACCAGGGCATCGAAACAGCCTGGGTCCACGGGTTTATGCGCGGCGCGGCGGGCGATCCAGAGCAGGGGCCCTGCCTCGCTCTGGCAGTAGGCACAAGCCTGCACCGAAGGCAGTACCAGTCCCAGGGGCCTGAGCAGCGCGCGCTCGACGCAAAAGCGCGGCTCAGACCCATCCCTGATCACTACGCGTTCGTCGCGCCAGCCCGGCAAGCCCCATCGATCCCGGGCGGAGTCGGCCCAGTCGGCCAGGGCAGCGCTGCGGCTGCTGAAGGTCTCGAAGGGGGATGTGAGTTGCAGCTCCCCATGATCGTCGAGCCGGAAGGGGCTTGGAGGCTCGAGGACACGTTCGAGCCAACCCGAGTGCACGACCCCCAGTGCAACACCCTGGATGCGCAGGGCGGTGGTGTCGGGCAAAGACGTCACGAATGCGCGACTCAGTCGCGAAAGTTGCCGAACCCCAGGGGTAGTTCATTCATGTCTTTACGGATCAGGGCGATCGCGGCCTGAAGGTCGTCGCGTTTGGTGCCGCTGACCCGCACGGTATCGCCCTGAATCGCGCCCTGCACCTTGATCTTGGCGTCCTTGAGCAGGCGCACGATCTTCTTGCCGTCTTCTGTGGCTACGCCATGCCGCACGGTGATGGCCTGCTTGACCTTGTCACCGCTCATTTTCTCCACACTGCCATAGTCAAGAAAGCGAACATCGACGTTACGCTTGGCGAGCTTGGAAAGCAGCACGTCCTTGACCTGACCGAGTTTGAAGTCGTCGTCGGCGAAAGCCGTGATCAGATGCTCTTTGAGTTCAAGACGCGCATCTGATCCCTTGAAATCGAAGCGATTGGTGATTTCTTTGTTGGCCTGGTCGATCGCATTGCGGATCTCCACGGCATCGGCCTCGCAAGTCACATCGAATGAGGGCATGGTTTCGCTCCTGTCAGTCGCACCAGATCCATTCAGTTGAGCCAAATCGATTCAGCTGAGCAAAATCGATTCAGTCGAGCCATTTTTCGAAGAACATCGCTCGACCCATGGCGGGGTCGAGTTCGTAGGGGTCGAATCCGGCGCTGCGGTAAAGCCCGATGGCCCGCGTGTTACCTTCGAGCACTTCAAGCGTGAGTTTGCAGCAGTCGCGTGACTTTGCATAAGTCTGTGCAGCCTCGATCAGGGCGCGGCCCACGCCCCGTCCGCGCCAGTCCGCCGTGACGATGATGTCATGGATATTCAGCAGGGGGCGCGCCTTGAAGGTGGACATGCCTTCAAAGGCATTGAGCAGTCCGATGAAGCTCGCAGAGGCGCTGGTCGGGACATAGGCGAGCCAGGCCATGTAGTGAGGCCTGCTTGCAAGCAGGCCTGGCAGGCGTTCGAGGGCTTGCTCGGACAAGGGCGTGCCTCCGCCCTCGGTACTCAAGGCATATTCGCGCAGCAGGCTGCGCAGGGCCTGCACGTGGGCAACATGGTGCAGGTCCAGTCTGACGATGCTGATCGCCTGCCTGGCCACGGAGGATCAGCTCTTGGCTTTGCGGGCCGGTTTGGCCTTGGCCTTGGCGCTGGCGGTCTTGCCCACACCTGCCTTGGCACCGGCAATTCGCATGCGCAGGGCGTTGAGCTTGATGAAACCTGCCGCGTCGGCCTGGTTGTAGGCACCACCGTCATCGTCGAAGGTGGCAATTCGGGTATCGAAGAGCGATTGATCCGAGCTGCGGCTGGTGACGATGACGTTGCCCTTGAAGAGCTTGACCACGACCTTGCCACTGACCGTGGTCTGGGTGTGATCGATAAGCACCTGCAGCGCTTTGCGCTCGGGGCTCCACCAGTAGCCGTTGTAGACCAGGCTCGCGTAGCGCGGCATGAGATCGTCTTTGAGGTGGGCCACTTCGCGGTCGAGCGTCAGCGACTCGATGGCACGGTGTGCGCGCAACAGGATGGTGCCGCCCGGGGTCTCGTAGCAGCCGCGCGACTTCATGCCGACATAGCGGTTCTCGACCAGATCAAGCCGGCCCACGCCGTGTTTTCCGCCCAGACGGTTGAGCTCGGTGAGCAGCTGCGCCGGCTTCATCTTCACGCCATTGATGGCCACCGGATCGCCCTGCACGAAATCGATCTCGACCAGTTCGGGTCGGGCGGGCGCTTTTTCAGGCGACACGGTGAGGCGCCACATGTCCTCGGCGGGTGCACGTGCCGGATCTTCGAGCACGCCGCCTTCGTAGCTGATGTGCAGCAGGTTGG
>JBEELY010000260.1:0-3192 GCA_041167925.1 Pseudomonadota bacterium
AGACCCACTTCCATCGGCAGAATCAGTTTCAGCTGGTGGTCGAGGGTTCGGCCACGATTGGTCGTGAGGCCTTGGCGCCGGTCACGGTTCACTATGCAGGGGCCTATACCGGCTATGGCCCTTTGGTCTCAGGGCCAGAGGGCATCAAGTACTTCACCATCCGGCCGGTGTTCGATACTGGCCTGATTCCTGGCAGCCAGGCGCGGGAGAAGATGATCCGCGGCCCCAAGCGCCACGCGCAGGTCACGCTGGGCACGCCCTGGGCTGAGTCTGCCTTGAGCGCCTTGCAGCAGGTACACGATCATGCAGCCCTGCCTGCGCAGAAAGGGCTGGCGGTGCGGCACCTGCGCCTCCCTCCGGGAGCCGCATGCGTACTGCAGCATGTCGAGGGCAGCACAAGCCTGTTCGCCTTCGTGCTCGCGGGCAGCGCTCAGGCTGCCGGGCACCCCCTGGAGCGCTGGGAGTCGGTTTTTGCCACCCGTGAGGAAATCCTCCCGCTGACCGCCGGGCAGACCGGTGCCGAGGTGGTCGTGCTGCATGTGCCGCCCACCGAGCCGGAGTATCAGCCTAAGCCCTGATCAGACTGTGAGGGCCAGACTTGCATCAATCTCGGCCGCTCCCAGTCGCAGCCGAGGAATCAGTTCCCGTCCAAAGTCCGTCACATCGTTCACCGGATCGAAACCTCGGATCAAAAAGGAATGGATTCCCAGTTGGTAGTAGCGCAGCATGGCCTGAGCCACCTGCTCCGGCGTGCCGACCAGGCAGGTCGAATTGCCCCGCCCGCCCGCCAGTGCGGCCACCGGCATCCATAGTCGCTCGTCATGAACATCGCCACGCGAAGCGATGTCGACCAGACGCTCAGCTGAAGCATCCAAGGCCCGGGTGGGTAGCGCTCCCCCCTCCTTGAGGTCGTTCAAAACGCGGGCGGCCTTATCCCAGGCCTGTCCCTCGGTCGGTGCAACGATGGGTCTGAAGGACATGTTGAAACCCGGAGCCGGCCGACCCATCGAGGCCACCCGCTGACGGAAGTCCTGCATGCGGGCTGCAGTCTCGGCAAGGGGTTCGCCATACATGGCGAACACATCGCACTGCGCAGCCCCCATCACGAGCGCGCCCTCAGACGAGCCGCCAAAAAAGAGCGGCGGATAAGGCCGCTGCAAGGGTCGTGCATCACTGCGAACATCCCTGAACCGGTAGAACCGCCCCTCATGGTCAAAGGGCTCTGTCGAGGTCCAGGTCTTTCGCATGACCTCCAGGTACTCGATGGCACGCTGGTAGCGCTCTTCCTTCGGGGTGAAGTCACCGTCGCGCTGCATGTCCTCGTCGGTCACCCCGGCGATGATGTGCAAGGCCATACGACCGCCCCAAAGCGCATCAAAGGTGGCCACGGAACGCGCGGCGAGCGTGGGCATGAGTACGCCAGGACGATGCGCAATCAGAAATCCCAATCGACGCGTGTGAGCTGCCGCGTAGGAGGCCACGCCGAAGCCTTCAGCCGAACTGGAGTAGTAGCCCACCAGCACCATATCGAAACCGGCATCCTCGTGGGCCTGGGCAAACTGAGCAAGAAAACCCGGCGAGATCCCACCCGCAATGACATGCAGGGTATTGCCGCGGGGAGGATCGACGCCGATCATTCCGATCACGCGAACGGGCATAGTGGTCTCCTGATGGTTTTATCCGTACGGTAGCACTGATGCTGACCATGAAACCCTGAGCTTACTTATCCGAGAGCCCCCCTCCCCCCCCTGAGGAATCGCCCAAGTTCGGAAGGCACGCATTGAAGCAACCCGCACCTCCCCACGACGCGCGCGCAGCGCTCAGCGCCAACCGGAACTTCGTACAGTCCTTGGCCAAGGGGCTGGACATCCTGGCCGAATTTTCAGACGGGCAGCTTCTGGGCAATCAGGAGCTTGTCGCGCGTACGGGCCTGCCCAAAGCCACCGTCTCGCGTCTGACCTCCACGCTGGTGGCCTTGGGTTACCTGCGGGTCGATCCCACCTCGCGCAAGATGCGGATGGGGGTGCGGGTCCTGAGCATTGGCGCAAGCTATCAGCGCCACGTGGCGCTGCAACAGGTGGCCCGGCCCTGGATGACCCAGCTGAGCGAAGACCTACAGATGACGGTCTCCCTGGCCACCCGGGATCAGCTAGAGATGGTGTTTCTTGAAGTAGTCAAACCCCCGCCCAACAGCATCCGGCTGGTCACCAATACCGACATCGGTTCCCTGATGCCGATTGCGTGCACCTCGATTGGTTTGGCCTATGTGGTGGGCGCCAGCGTGCGCGAACGCTCCGAGATCGTCCAGGGGCTGAGCCGACAGCATCCCAAGGAATGGCCCACTTGGCGGGCCAGCATTGAGCGTGCCCACCAGGACTATGAGCGACACGGCTTCGTGATCTCCCAGCGGTCCTGGGGTCGGGAGGTCAATGCGGTCGGTGTACCGCTCTCACTGCGTGAGCATCAGTTGGTGGCAGCCTTTCATTGCGCAGGGCCCGCATCTTTGCATTCCCTGCCCAGCCTGCGTCGCAGGATCGGGCCTCGCCTGCGCGACACCGTAAACGACATCGCGCAGGCCATGAAAGAACGCGCCAGGTCTTGAGGGTTGATCAGGCCGGGATGTAGCGCGGATCCCGGTGCTCGCCGTGAATGCGATCGGCCTCGACCCAAGTGGCATGGGTGCCTGCAGAAATGCAGTGCGGCAGGATGATGCGGGCAAGCGGCCCCTTGGTGATGTCCTCAGCAGGTAGTACCCAGCACTCGGAGCGCTGCTCGGGCATGTTGTTGACCAGGGTGATCACATAGCCGTCGTCTTCGGTGCGCGCACCGATGCGCCTGGCGACCTGCGGCTCGCTGCCATAGCAGCCCTGACCGAACTCCATGCTCTGGGTCTTGCGGGTGAGCAGGTCATAGCGCTTGATACCCCTGAACAGCCACTCGCCTCGCTGATACAGCACATTGAAGCTGTAGCGATAGGGCAGACCGACATAGTCATTGGAGACGATCGGAAACTCGGTGATCTCGTCGTCGATCTGCTCTTCGCGGGTCTCACCAGTCTTGAGGTTGAAGCGCCAGCGATACATCAGCGTGGGGTTGTTGTATTTGTCGAGGTGGGCGCGGATCTTGTCGTAGGCGGCTTGTCGGCCTTCGGCCATCGACTGGCCTACATTGGGCTTGTGGGGGTCGGGCATG
>JBEELY010000101.1:0-11276 GCA_041167925.1 Pseudomonadota bacterium
ACCTCGATGCCCCGGTCGCTGAGCAGCGACTCGAGCCGATCGAGAAAGACATCGCCACGGGGCTTTGAAATATCGAGCAGGCCGACTTTCAGTCCTTCGAGCTGTTCCGGTCGCGCCAGGCGCGGTCGGGTCGATGGACTGCTCTCGGCCGTCGGGTCGAGAACCATAGTCACGATTTCACCTCCTTGCAGACGGGGATGGAACCGGCAAAACCGCCGCCCGTCCAGCCCCCGATGATGCCGGAGAACATTCCGGCGGATCCCCCGGCGCGCGCAATCATGAGCCCGCCAGGACGAAACTTGTTGCGCGTGGGCTTGGCGCGTGCCACTGCCTCGGGCAAGCCCTCGGTGATGCCCAGTGCCCCCTGGGCCAGACGTTCGCCCGGTACTTCACACAAGCGGTACAGTTCTTCGAGCAGACGCGCCTTGCTCCAGCCCGCCTGTCGGAAGGTGCGCTCATGCTCCGGGCACACCACCAGGATGGCGTCGCAGGCCGGCGCGAGCTTCACGTTGTGCAGCACCTTGAGCGATTCGGCCATGCTCTGGGCCAGACTTTGCGGGTCTCGCGATTTCTGGTCGACCACACCCTGCAGGCCGTAGCCGGCAAATACCGTCACGGCCGATACGCCTTTGGCGATGCCAAAGTCGGTCGACAGCGGCTCCCAGCTCGAGCCCTCTTCGTCTTCGGCAAAGCAGTAGGTGTACTTGCCAGGGTTGCCCAGAGTGGCCCGATCGACTTCCTGTGGCCGTCCACCGCCCACATTGCGAATGACCAGCTGCAGGGCGCGGCCGATGGTGGCATTGGCCCGATTGCCCTGGCCCAGCGCATTGCCCAGGGCATTCATGCCGATCTGTCGCCGCACCGGACCATTGACCACCACCACCGGGCCCACGAACATGGTCGTGGCCAGCACCCCATGCATGGAGAAGGCCGGATCCAGCGCAGCTTCGACCGCAGCCAGCACCACCGGCAGGTATTCGGGTTTGCAGCCCGCCATCACGGCATTGATGGCCACCTTTTCTACAGTGAGTTCGATCAGGTTGGGCGGGCACAGGCCGATCACTTCCTTGGGGTCGCGCGTGGTACCTGCCAGCATGCGCAATACCCTGCGCTCGGTGGGCGGCACCACCGGCAGGCCATCGGTCCAGCCTCGCTCGAAGATGGCCTCGAATTCGTCCTCGTCATCGCCAAAATTCACGCGCCGCGCATGCAGACCGGTCTGGCCCAGGCGAATCAGCAGGGATTCTCTGTGGCTAGGCTCCATGTTGAGCGCGCCGCAACCGGGGCGCATGGCGGGAAGCCCCGCGCCCAGGCCTTGTTGCCCGCTCACCTGTTCCCATTGGCCGCGATCCCAGCCATAGGTGCGGGCAGCCTCTTGCCCGGCGGTGCGACGAATCAGAGTGGGTACGATCTCGATGCCCAATGCATGCGAGACCAGCAGCTCCCGGTCATCCACCGGCGCTGCAATGGTCTCGGGGAAGGCGGGGTCGTCCTGGGTATAGACCGTCAGGGCGCCTTGCTGCTGGAGTTCGCGCAGGACCGGCGCAATCAGTTCGCAGGTCGGACAGTCGCGCTTGACGACCGCAATCAGGCCCTCGGCCGGCAGGGTGTGTAACGGGGGATTCATGGTGCGGGTGTCTCATCGGGCCCGAGAGCAACGACTCCGGGCTTAGGTCAGGGCTACTATTCGATCCCTCAGTCTGAGGGCTCTGCCGCCGACAGGCAAGGCGGGCAAGCCGATTTATGGAGAAACCCATGTCTGTATCCAATCCGGCCGGCCGGCGTCTGCGGGCCATCGCGGCATCACGCCCTGCGGCGTTTCGTTCCTCATTGACCCTCGGCCTCCGGGGTCTGGGCATTGCCGCCCTGGCCGCAGCGCTGTCCGCCTGTTCTGGCCTGAGCCTCGGAGGCCTGGCCGGACAGGACCGAGCCGAAGCCCGTCCCCCCGTCGTGTTCGTGCATGGCAATGGCGACACGGCCGGGCTTTGGCTCACCACGCTCTGGCGCTTTGAGTCCAACGGCTGGCCGCGCGAGCGCCTGCATGCCATCGATGCGCCCAACCCGCTGGCTAGAGACGATGACGCGGTGCCTCAGGCCCACCGCACTTCGGCTGCCGAGCATGCGGCTTTCCTGGCCGCCGAGGTCGATGCCGTACTGGCACGAACCGGCGCCAAGCAGGTCGTGCTGGTCGGCAATTCTCGGGGTGGCAATGCGATTCGGACCTACCTGCGTAATGGCAATGCGGCCAAAGTGTCCCATGCCATTCTGGGCGGCACGCCCAACCATGGCGTCTGGGCCCGCGCCGATTTCAGGCCCGGCAATGAGTTCAATGGGGCTGGCCCTGTCCTCATGACGCTGAACGCGCCCCAAGGTCCCGGCGGACTCGAGGTCACTCCCGGGGTGAAGTGGATGACCCTGCGTTCGGATGGCAATGACAAGTTCGCACAGCCCACCGGCGAATGGATTGGCCGCCCGGGTTGGGCCACCGAGGTCGATGCCCGCGGCCCCGAACTCAAAGGGGCGGACAACCGCGTGCTCGCCGGCCTGGACCATCGCGAGGTGTCTTATCACGGCAAGGCCTTCGAGCAGACTTATCAGTTCATTACCGGCCGCATGTCCGCCCGCCCGATCGTGAGCGAGACCCAGGTCATTCTGAATGGCAAGGTCAATGGTGCCGCAGCCGGGGCACCCACCAACCTGCCCGTGGCTGGTGCCACGGTACGGGCCCATCGGGTGAGTTGCCAAACCGGAGTGCGCGAAGGATCGCCCCTGCTGGAGCGGACCACTGCCGCTGATGGCCGCTGGGGCCCCCTGCAGACCGATGCCGCCACCTGCCTGGAGTTTGAATACAGCGCGCCCGGCTTTGCGACCGTGCATCAGTACCGGTCGCCCTTCCCCAGGTCATCCGATGTGGTGCATCTGCGCGTGGCCGCCCTGAGCGACGCCGATCGCAAGGCCGGCGCCGTGGTCAGTCTTGTGCGGCCTCGGGGCTACTTCGGCTTGGGCCGCGACACCATGAGCCTGGACGGAAAGCCCTTGCCCGGCATTGCCGCCGGGGTGGCCGGCTTGGCCAGCGCCAAACTCAATCTGCCGGCTGAGGCGCAGCGCATCGTGGTGGGCGAGTTCAATGGCGAACGTATTGCCATGCGCACCTGGCCGACCGCCGAGAACCGGATGGTGGTGGGGGAGTTGCACCAGTAATCGGCCCGAGGCCTCAAACCCCTTGAGGCCTGTGCTCTCATCGCGGCGCGCGCAGGCGAGCGGCTAACATAGCGGGTTGACCGCATCGCGCTGCACGCCCATGTCCGACCTCGCCTCTCCCCCCGCCCGTTCCCTGCCTGTTAGCCCGCTTGAAGTGGAACTGCGCGAGCGCATGGCGCAGCGCATCCTGGTGCTCGACGGTGCCATGGGCACCATGATCCAGCGCTACAAGCTGGGTGAGGCGGATTACCGCGGGCAGCGTTTTGCCGAGCATGCGCATGATGTGAAGGGCAATAACGAGCTGCTCTCGCTGACCCGGCCCGAGGTCATCAGCGAGATTCATGCCGGTTATTTGCAGGCCGGCGCCGACATCATCGAGACCAATACCTTTGGCGCGACCACCATCGCGCAGGCCGATTACCACATGGCCTCGCTGGCGCGCGAAATGAATCTGGTTTCGGCGCGGCTGGCCCGCGAGCAGGCCGACCGCTACAGCACGCCCGAGCAGCCGCGCTATGTGGCCGGCGCACTGGGCCCCCAGCCCAAGACCGCCTCCATCTCGCCCGACGTGAACGACCCAGGCGCGCGCAATGTGAGCTTTGAAGAGCTCAGGGCGGCCTATCTGGAGCAGACCGAGGCCCTGATTGAGGGCGGGGTCGACCTGATCCTGGTCGAGACCATCTTCGATACGCTGAACGCCAAGGCCGCGCTCTTTGCCATCGATGAATGCTTCGAGCGCATTGGGCGCCGATTGCCGATCATGATCTCGGGCACGGTGACAGACGCCTCTGGTCGCATCCTGTCGGGCCAGACGGTCGAGGCCTTCTGGAATTCCATCCGGCATGCTCAGCCGATCACGGTGGGACTGAACTGCGCGCTCGGTGCGGCGCTCATGCGGCCCTACATCGAGGAGCTCAGCCGCAAGGCCGATACCCTGATCTGCGTCTATCCCAATGCCGGGCTGCCCAACCCGATGTCAGATACCGGGTTTGATGAAACTCCGGACATGACCTCGGCGCTCCTGAAGGAGTTTGCGCAGGCGGGCTTTGTGAATGTGGCGGGTGGCTGCTGCGGCACGACCCCCGAGCACATCGCGGCCATTGCGCAGGCCGTGCAGGGCCTGGCGCCCCGCGTGATTCCCGAGCGTTCGCGCGCCATGCGCCTGTCGGGGCTGGAGGCCTTCAATGTCGAAGACGACAGCCTGTTCGTGAATGTGGGCGAGCGCACCAATGTCACGGGCAGCAAGGCCTTTGCCCGCATGATTCTGAATGGCCAGTATGACGAAGCGCTTCAGGTCGCCCGCCAGCAGGTCGAAAACGGCGCGCAGATCATCGATGTGAACATGGACGAGGCCATGCTGGATTCGGCGGCCGCCATGACCCGCTTTCTCAATCTGATCGCCTCCGAGCCCGATATTGCGCGCGTGCCCATCATGATTGACTCCTCAAAGTGGAGTGTGATCGAGGCCGGCCTGCGCTGCGTGCAGGGCAAGCCCGTCGTCAACAGTATTTCCATGAAGGAAGGCGAGGCCGAGTTTCTGAGGCAGGCGCGTTTGTGCCGCCGCTATGGCGCCGCCGTGATTGTCATGGCCTTTGACGAGCAGGGGCAGGCCGACACGCTCGCACGCAAGATCGAAATCTGCTCCAGGGCTTACCGCCTGCTGACCGAGCAGGTGGGCTTCCCAGCAGAAGACATCATCTTCGACCCGAATATTTTCGCGATCGCCACCGGCATTACCGAGCATGATCACTATGGGGTGGATTTCATTGAAGCCACCCAATGGATTCGCCAGAACCTGCCTCATGCCAAGGTCTCGGGCGGCGTGTCGAACGTGTCATTTTCCTTCCGCGGCAACGACCCGGCGCGCGAGGCCATCCACACGGTCTTCCTGTATCACGCCATTCGTGCTGGCATGACGATGGGCATCGTGAATGCTGGCCAGTTGGGTGTTTACGAACAGATCGAAGCCGGCTTGCGTGATCGTGTCGAAGATATTGTGCTCGACCGTCCGCCGTCATTGCCGGCGGAGCTTGCCGCCGATGATCCCGAGCGCAGCAAGACCGCCACCGAACGCATGATCGAGTTTGCCGCCACGCTCAAGGCGGGCGGCGCACGGCGCGAAGAAGACCTGCGCTGGCGTGAAGCTCCGGTCGGTGACCGCCTGGCCCACGCCCTCATTCACGGCATCACGCAATACGTGGTCGACGATACCGAGGCGGCCCGCCAGGAAGTCGCCGCACGCGGTGGGCGACCGATCGAGGTGATCGAGGGCCCGTTGATGCAGGGCATGAATATCGTGGGGGACCTCTTCGGCGAGGGCAAGATGTTCCTGCCCCAGGTGGTGAAGTCGGCCCGTGTCATGAAGCAGGCCGTGGCCCATCTGGTGCCCTATATCGAGGCCGAAAAGGCCGCTGCGGGCGATTCCCGTGCGCGCGGCAAGATCGTGATCGCCACCGTCAAGGGCGATGTTCATGACATCGGCAAGAACATCGTGACGGTCGTGCTCCAGTGCAACAACTTCGAGGTGGTCAACATGGGCGTCATGGTGCCCGCCACCAAGATTCTCGAGACCGCCCGCGCCGAGAATGCCGACATCATCGGCCTCTCGGGTTTGATTACGCCCTCGCTTGAAGAAATGGCGCATGTGGCTGCCGAGATGGAGCGCGACCCCTGGTTTCGCGAGCGCAAGGTGCCGCTGCTGATTGGCGGGGCGACCACGTCGCGCGTGCATACCGCTGTCAAGATCGCGCCGCATTACAGCGGACCGGTCATTCATGTGACTGATGCCTCGCGCTCGGTGCCGGTGGCTCAAAATTTGGTTTCAGACGATGCGCGCGTCGGCTTTCTTGCTGAGCTCGGCGCCGATTACGAACGCTTGCGCGAGCAGCATGCCGGCCGCAAGGGGCCGCCCCTGTTGCCGATCGAGCTGGCCCGCGCCAACGCACCCCAACTCGACTGGGGTGGACCTGCGGGCTATCAACCCGTGCGGCCCAAGTTTGTTGGTCGGCGCGAGTTCCGCAACTTTGATCTGGCCGAGATCGCACGCTACATCGACTGGCAGCCGTTCTTTCAGACCTGGGATCTGCACGGGGCCTATCCCGCGCTGCTGAACGATGCGGTCGTGGGCGACTCAGCGCGCAAGGTGCTGGCCGACGGCCAGGCCATGCTCAAGCGCATCATCGAAGGCCGCTGGCTGAGCGCGAGCGCGGTGGTGGCCTTTCTGCCCGCGGCGTCGGTTGGTGATGACATCGTGGTCTATGCCGATGAGTCGCGCACGCAGGTGGCCTTCACCTGGCATGGCCTGCGCCAGCAAAATGCCAAGCGCGAGGGTATAGAGAACAAGTGCCTGTCCGATTTCGTGGCGCCGCTCGAGATCAAGGGGCAGCGCAGCGGTATTGAAGACTGGATCGGTCTTTTTGCAGTGACGGCCGGTCTGGGTGCAGATGAGCGCGCCGCGCGCTTCGAGGCCGCCCATGACGATTACTCTGCCATCATGGTCAAGGCCCTGGCTGACCGGCTGGCCGAGGCCTTTGCCGAATGCATGCATGAGCGTGTGCGCAAAGACCTCTGGGGCTATGCCCCGCAGGAGCAGCTCAGCAACGAGGAGCTGATCGCCGAGCGCTATCGGGGCATCCGTCCGGCCCCAGGCTATCCGGCCTGCCCCGAGCATGGCATCAAGCAGGCCATGTTCGAGGCCATGCGCGCCACCGAGATCGGCATGGGTCTGACCGAGTCCATGTCCATGACACCTGCCGCAAGCGTGTCGGGCTTCTATCTTGCCCATCCGCAGGCACAGTACTTCAACGTGGGCCGCATTGGCGAAGACCAGTTGCAGGACTATGCCCGTCGCAGTGGTCGAAGCATCGATGAACTGCGCCGCGCCCTGGCCTCTTCTTTGGCCTGACCCCATCGACCTCAGACGCTCAGCCGAAACCCATGACCACGGACTCCTCAGCGCATTCGACCTCATCTCAACCTCTGATACCGGCGTCGGTCGTTTCCGACATTCCTGAGGGTTTTGTCAGGCTCATGCTGGGCGAAAATCCCTTTGTGGATTCCATTGGCCCGCTCTACGGCCATCGTGAAGAAGGCCTCGCCGGGCGCCTTGTGCTGGGGCTTCGCATCGAAAAGCGCCACTGCAGTCCCTCCGGATTTGCCCATGGCGGCCTGCTCATGACCCTGGGCGACATGCTGCTGGTGCTGGGTGCCAATGTGCAGACCAGCGTCAATCGCTTCATGACCACTGTGCACCTGACCGGTGACTTCATGCAGGCCGTACCCGCGGGCGCGTGGATTGAGGGCCGCCTGCAGGTGTTGCGTACTACCAAGTCGCTCATCTTCTGCCAGGGGCTCTACACCCTGAACGGCGAGCCGGTGCTCAGGGTCGACGGTATCGTCAAGCCAATTGGTGACGAGAAGCCCGCTGGCGCATTGTTGAGATATTTTGGCGGCTGATTGACCACGCTGTCGGTCGATACTTTCCTTCCCTTGATGCCTCAGGCGCTGGAGCCAACCATGATTGCATCTCTCAAGAAGCTGGCGCTGGTCGGCCTGATCGCAGCTGCGACCGCCGGTTGTGCTGCCGTCGATACCGCCAACAAATGGGGCAGCGATGCCTGGGTCACCAGCAAGGTCAAGACCAACCTGTGTGCCGAGCGGGGTGCAAGCACCTGCGCCGACATCAATGTCGAGACTCACGGCGGCGTGGTGCAACTCTCGGGTTTTGCCAACAACCAGGCCGAAATCAACGGCGCGGTCGAAACTGCGCGCAAGACGCCCGGGGTTCGATCAGTACGTAACGACATTCGGCTCAAGCGCCGCTGAACGCTACAGGCGTTTCAGACGCCCCAGGTAATTTCGCGTCCCTTGGCCTGGGCGGTGCGCAGCATATCCATCAAGGGCCAGGCGCGCTGGCGCAAGGTGATGGGCGGCATGCGGGGTCGGCGTTCGTCGTGTTCGTCATGGCCGTCGTCGGGTTCGAGCTCATGGGCAGAGGCCTGTGGCTCGCCCTGCGCAGCTTCGGCCTCGATCGCGGCCTGCAGGGCGGCCAGTGCCGGACCCATCTGCTCGAGCGTGAAGATGCCCTTGGGGCCTGCGGCTTTGCCAACGATGGCGAGCAGGCGCTCGGCCACAGGCTCGGTCATGACCACGGTGCCCGTGGCCTTGGATTTGAATTCGTACAGCATGTCGGTGCTCCAGATTCGGGGACAGGCATTGTTACCATGAACGCATGATTCGATCGCGTTTGATTCGAAGGGCTCTGGCCCTGTGCCTGGCAGGAATGCTGACGGCCTGCAGTCCAGATTACGACTGGCGCCGCGTGCAACCCGCCGATGGTGGCTTTGCTGCCATGTTGCCCGCTCGCCCGGCGAGTATGAGTCAGCAGGTTGCACTCGATGGTTTGCCCATCGATATGAGTCTGCACGGTGCACGCATCGACGAGACCTCGTACACGGTGGGTGTTTTGCGCCTGCCGGACGAGACGCCCGCGACGCGTGAGCGCGTGATGGCGGCCTTGCGACAGTCCATGGTGGCCAACATTGCGGGTACCGAATCGTCCCCGGCATCGGTGAATGTACGAACCGAAGATGGCAGCGGCCAGCGGGTCGGACAGGAGACTGCGCTACAGATTCAGGCGCGCGGCCAGATGCGCAAGCAGCCCGCAGTACTCACTGCACGTTTTGTGGCCCGCGGCGATCGACTCTGGCAAGCCATGGTGCTTGCGCCCGAATCGGCCAGCCGCAAGTCCGGACATGAGGAGTCGGTGGCGCAGTTCTTCGAGGGCTTCGTGCTGATCGTCCGATGAGTGGGTCAGTTCAAGAATCAGCCCGCGGCCTGCTCGCCCTGCGTATCTTCGGCTGCCTGGCCGCGGGCTACTTCATGTCCTACGGGCTGCGCTCGGTCAATGCCGTGCTCGCGCCCGAGCTCAGTGCCGATCTGGGCTTGAGCCATGCCCAGCTCGGCTCACTTTCCAGCGCGTACTTCCTGGCCTTTGCCCTGATGCAGTTGCCGCTGGGGGTGTGGCTCGATCGCTTTGGCCCCCGGCGGGTCAATGCAGTGCTGATGGCGATGGCGGGGCTGGGCTGTGCCTGCTTTGCCCTGTCGCAGACCGTCTCGCAGCTCTGGTTTGCGCGGGCACTGATCGGGTTGGGCGTGTCGGCCGGGCTGATGGCCTCGCTCACGGCCTTTCGACAATGGTTCGATCCCTCGCTGCAGACCCGCTTGGCGGCCTGGATGCTGATGGCCGGTACCGCGGGCGTGCTGACCGCCACGGTGCCGGTGCATCGGGCCCTGCCGCTGCTGGGCTGGCGGGGCGTGTTCTGGGTTTGTGCACTCCTGCTGGTGCTGATCGCCCTGCTCATGTGGACGGTCATGCCCCGAGGTCGCGAGCGCGGTGCGACTTCTGGTTCAGCTTCGACTTCGACTTCGACGTCGACGTCGACTTCGACTTCGACTTCGACGTCGGTCGGCGCAGCCTCTGCCCCGGGATCGGAACCCTTGAGCTTCATGGCCTCAATGGCAGGTTATGGCGCGGTGTTTCGCAATGGTTACTTCTGGCGAATGTCGATGACCGCGGGCATCGTCCAGGGCGGCTTCGTGGCCATGCAAAGCCTCTGGGTAGGGCCCTGGCTGAACCGGGTGCTGGGCTTTACCGGAGAGGCGGGGGCAGACCGGCTGTTCCTCTTCAATCTGGGCCTGCTGCTTGCGTTTCTGGGCCTGGGCGTGGTCGCCCCGCGCGTGCCCGCCGAGCGTGCGGCCCTGGCCCGTATCGTGGCCTGGGGCACGCTGGGTGTGGTGGTGCTTGAGGTGATCATCGCGCTGAATACTGAGCCTGGCCGGTGGTGGCTGTGGATCGCCTTTGCGACAGCCGCTACGGTCTATACCCTGGTGCAACCCCGTGTTGGTTTGGCCTTTCCGCCCGAACTCGCCGGGCGCGCGCTCACCGGCTTTAACCTGGTGATCTTCAGCTGGATGTTCTTGAGCCAGTGGGGCTTCGGTGTGGCGATTGATCTGATCCGCACCAGCGGCGTGCCCGAGGCCGAGGCCTTTCGGCGGGCGCTACTGGGGCTGGCCAGCGTGCATGGCCTGTGCCTGCTGGTGTTTGTGGGCTGGCCGCGGCGGTGGGGCGGGCGGTGACGCTAATTTGAGTTGATGAAATAGCAGTCACTCAGTAAGACGGCGAACCCCACCCGTAAGGGTGAAGCCAACCATTGAACGTGCTGGGACAATCGGACCAACTACAGAGTTTGGCATCCATGATTGTTCTCCCTACCAGCGCCACATCGGTCGTTTTTATCGATCACCGTCTTGCACGGCCCGAAATTCTTGATTCTCGGCTGCTGGCTAGCGCCGGGTTTGTCGTGATTAATGACGCGAAAGACGGGCTGTCGCAGATTGCTGCCGCGCTCCAGGGCGTGACTGGGCTTCAGTCTGTTCATATCGTCTCGCATGGCAGCGCGGGAGCCTTGCTGCTTGGCGCCAGTCGCATCGATGAAAACGTTTTGCGCGCCAATGCTGGTTTGTTGACCCAGATTGGCAGTGCGCTCGCACCCGATGGTGATCTGCTGATTTACGGGTGCGAAGTCGGTTCCGGCGAGCGGGGTATGTCCTTCATTCATGCCCTGGCGCGTCTGACCGGGGCCGACGTGGCGGGCTCCAGCGACGTGACCGGAGCCAAGGGCGATTGGGTGTTGGAGCAGACCACCGGTGCGATCAACTCAGCCAGCCTTGATTTTGCGGACCGGCTTGGCAGTCTTGCAGCACTGGTAGGAACTGCAGGAGATGACAGTCTCGTTGGAACGGATCAGGCGGATACGCTTGAGGGTCTCGAAGGCGCCGACACTCTTGCTGGAGGCGAAGGTAGTGACACGCTTACTGGAGGGCTTGGGGCTGACACGTTTGTGGTGGTGGGGTCTTGGGCGGACACGATCACGGACTTTAGCGCGGGTGACAGCATCTCAGTGACGGGTGCAGCGTTTACCGGTGAAGTCAGTTCAGGCAACGGAGCCTCAATCAGTCAAGGAGGTTTTGAGTTTTATCTATCTGGTTCGTCAACGACTCTCTATTTCGGTTTG